>NZ_JBSVVZ010000035.1:0-66895 GCF_054071875.1 Pseudomonas sp. SDO524_S393
GTCTCGGTTTCGCAGTTGCACCGAGGTGATGCTATCGCAGGCAAGCCAGCTCCCACATTGGGGTATTGCGCAGGTCTTAGAGACCGTAGCTCATAAGGCGCTCATAACGACGGGCCAGCAGCGCTTCGTTATCCAGCTTCTTGAGCATCGCCAGTTGCGAACCCAGTTCGGCACGGATGGTCGCGGCAGCGGCTGCCGGATCACGGTGGGCGCCGCCCAGAGGCTCGGCGATCACTTTGTCGACGATGCCCAGGCCCTTGAGGCGCTCGGCGGTAATGCCCATGGCTTCAGCGGCATCCGGAGCCTTTTCTGCGGTTTTCCACAGGATCGAGGCGCAACCTTCCGGCGAAATCACCGCGTAGGTCGAATATTGCAGCATGTTCAGTTGGTCGCAGACACCGATAGCCAATGCACCGCCGGAACCACCTTCACCAATCACGGTGGCGATGATTGGGGTTTTCAGGCGTGCCATGACGCGCAGGTTCCAGGCGATCGCTTCACTCTGGTTGCGTTCCTCGGCGTCGATCCCCGGATAAGCGCCCGGCGTGTCGATGAACGTCAGGATCGGCATCTTGAAGCGCTCGGCCATTTCCATCAGGCGGCAGGCCTTGCGGTAGCCTTCCGGACGCGGCATGCCGAAGTTGCGACGTACTTTCTCGCGCACTTCACGGCCTTTCTGGTGACCGATCACCATCACCGGCTGGTCGTCCAGGCGGGCGATACCGCCCACAATGGCGGCGTCGTCGGAGAAATGGCGGTCGCCGTGCAACTCGTCGAACTCGGTGAAGATATGCTGAATGTAATCCAGGGTGTACGGACGGCGCGGGTGGCGGGCCAGGCGCGCGATCTGCCAGCTGGTCAGCTTGCCGAAGATGTCTTCGGTGAGCGTGCTGCTCTTGTCTTGCAGGCGGGCGATCTCATCGCCGATGTTCAGCGAATTGTCATTGCCGACCAGGCGCAGCTCTTCGATCTTGGCTTGCAGGTCAGCGATCGGCTGTTCGAAATCAAGAAAATTCGGGTTCATAAGCGTCCGTCTTGGGTCGACGGCCAGGTATGCCTGGCCAGCCGGTGGTCTATTCGCGCCCTACCTTAAGGGAGAGGCGCGGTTAGGTCGAGATTAAATATTCAGTCGAGGTCAGACATCTCTGACCGTCAACGGTATTGGAGGAAGACGTTGTCTCGCCCGAACTGGTCACGCAAAGCTTGAATCAAGCCATCGGCGGGATCAATTCGCCAGGTCTCGCCAAACTGCAACATGACCTTGGCGTCGTTGCCGGTGTACTCCATGGTCACCGGGCATGCGCCACGGTGGCGCTTGAGCAGGTCGCCCAGCCAGCGTAGCTGATCGCCCTTGAGCGCTTCGGTCTTGACCTTCAGGCGCAGGCTTTCGGCCAGGTTGGTGCGTGCATCTTCCATGCTCATCACCCGCTTGATGCGCAGGCGCAGGCCCCCGGAGAAATCATCGTTACTGACCTCCCCTTCCACCACCACCATGGCATCAGTCTGCAACAACGACTGGGCGGAATGGAAGGCGTCGGCAAACAACGACGCTTCGATACGGCCGGAGCGGTCATCGAGGGTGATAAAGCCCATCTTGTCGCCCTTTTTATTTTTCATGACCCGCAGGGCGATGATCATGCCGGCGACGGTCTGGGTATCCCGTGCCGGTTTCAAGTCGATGATGCGCTGACGGGCGAAACGGCGAATCTCGCCTTCGTATTCGTCAATCGGGTGACCGGTGAGGTACAGGCCCAAGGTGTCTTTTTCGCCCTTGAGGCGCTCCTTGAGGGTCAGTTCCTTGGCCTTGCGGTGGTTACCGTACACATCCGCATCTTCTTCGACGAACAACCCGCCAAACAGGTCGGCGTGCCCGCTGTCGTGGGTGCGGGCGGTCTGCTCGGCAGCCTTGATCGCTTCTTCCATGGCCGCAAGCAACACGGCACGGTTGCGGTCGATATTGGCCTGGTAAGCTTTCGGCTCATCATGAAAATACGGACCGAGACGGTCAAGTGCGCCGCTGCGGATCAAGCCGTCGAGGGTTCGTTTGTTGATGCGTTTCAGGTCAACCCGCGCGCAGAAGTCGAAAAGGTCCTTGAACGGCCCATCCTGGCGCGCCTCGGTGATGGCTTCCACCGGCCCCTCGCCAACGCCCTTGATCGCGCCCAGGCCATAAATGATGCGGCCCTCTTCGTTAACCGTGAACTTGAACTCGGAGGCGTTCACGTCCGGCGCATCGAGACGCAGCTTCATGGTGCGCACTTCTTCGATCAAGGTCACGACCTTGTCGGTGTTGTGCATATCCGCCGACAGCACCGCCGCCATGAACGGCGCCGGGTAGTGCGCTTTCAACCACGCCGTCTGGTAAGACACCAGGCCGTAGGCGGCGGAGTGAGATTTGTTGAAGCCATAACCGGCGAACTTTTCCACCAGGTCGAAGATGTTACCCGCCAGGTCCGCGTCGATATTGTTGCTCGCGCAGCCCTCGATGAAACCACCACGTTGCTTGGCCATCTCCTCGGGTTTCTTTTTACCCATGGCCCGGCGCAGCATGTCCGCACCACCGAGGGTATAACCCGCCATGACCTGGGCAATCTGCATCACCTGTTCCTGATACAGAATGATGCCGTAGGTCGGCGCCAGTACCGGCTGCAGACCGTCGTACTGATAGTCCGGATGCGGGTACGCAAGCTCCGCACGTCCGTGCTTGCGGTTGATGAAGTCATCCACCATGCCCGATTGCAAAGGGCCCGGACGGAACAGAGCCACCAGTGCGATCAAGTCTTCCAGGCAGTCGGGCTTGAGCTTTTTGATCAGCTCTTTCATGCCCCGGGATTCAAGCTGGAACACCGCCGTGGTTTCAGCTTTTTGCAGCAGCGAATAGGTCGGTTTGTCGTCCAGCGGAATGAACGCGATGTCCAGCGGCGCTTCATTGGCCTTGGCACGGTCGCGGTTGATGGTCTTGAGTGCCCAGTCGATGATGGTCAGGGTCCGCAGGCCCAGGAAGTCGAACTTCACCAGACCGGCAGCCTCCACATCGTCCTTGTCGAACTGGGTGACCAGACCATCGCCTTCTTCATCGCAATAGATCGGCGAAAAGTCGGTGAGCTTGGTCGGCGCGATCACCACGCCACCAGCGTGTTTACCCACGTTACGCACAACGCCCTCGAGCTTGCGCGCCATGTCCCAGATTTCAGCAGCCTCCTCATCGACCTTGATGAAGTCGCGCAGGATTTCTTCCTGCTCGTAGGCTTTTTCCAGGGTCATGCCGACTTCGAACGGAATCATCTTCGACAGGCGGTCGGCCAGTCCATAGGACTTGCCCTGCACCCGCGCCACGTCACGGATCACCGCCTTGGCCGCCATGGAACCAAAGGTGATGATCTGGCTCACCGCGTTGCGACCGTATTTCTCGGCCACGTACTCGATCACCCGGTCACGACCATCCATGCAGAAGTCGACGTCGAAGTCGGGCATCGATACCCGTTCCGGGTTGAGGAAGCGTTCGAACAGCAGGTCATATTCCAGCGGGTCGAGGTCGGTGATCTTCTGTACATAGGCCACCAGCGAGCCGGCACCCGACCCCCGGCCCGGGCCTACCGGCACGCCGTTATTCTTGGCCCACTGGATGAAGTCCATCACGATCAGGAAGTAGCCGGGAAAGCCCATCTGGATGATGATATCCAGCTCGAAATTCAACCGGTCGATATACACCTGGCGCTTGGCGTCATAGTCCTCGGTGGTGTCCTTGGGCAGCAACACCTCAAGGCGCTCGTCCAGGCCATCGAAGGACACCTTGCGGAAATACTCGTCGATGGTCATGCCATCGGGAATCGGGAAGTTGGGCAGGAAGTGCTTGCCCAGCTTCACTTCGATATTGCAACGCTTGGCAATTTCGACGGAGTTTTCCAGGGCCTCGGGCAAGTCGCTGAACAACTCGGCCATTTCTTCGGCGCTTTTGAGGTATTGCTCTTCGCTGTAGTTTTTCGAACGGCGCGGGTCATCCAGGGCCCGGCCTTCGCCGATGCAGACGCGGGTTTCGTGGGCCTCGAAGTCTTCTTTCTTGATGAAGCGCACATCGTTGGTCGCCACCAGCGGTGCGCCCAGCGTGTCGGCCAGGGCAACGGCGGCGTGCAGGTGTTCTTCGTCGTTCGGGCGATTGGTGCGCTGAATCTCCAGGTAAAAACGATCAGGGAAGACCTGCATCCACTCCCGCGCCAGCACCTCGGCCTCTTGCGGGTTCCCCCCCAGCAAGGCGATGCCGATCTCGCCTTCTTTGGCCGCCGACAGCATGATCAGACCTTCGCTGGCCTCGGCCACCCACTCGCGCTCGATGATGATCGAACCGTTGCGTTGACCGTCGATGAAGCCCCGGGAAATCAGCTCGGTAAGGTTGCGATAGCCCACAGCATTCATCGCCAGCAGGCTGATGCGACTCAGGGGGTTTTCCGGGTCTTTGTTGGACAGCCACAAGTCAGCACCACAGATCGGCTTGATGCCGCCGCCCATGGCGGTCTTGTAGAACTTGACCAGGGAACACATGTTGTTCTGATCGGTAACCGCGACCGCAGGCATGTTCATGCCCACCAGGGTTTTGACCAGCGGCTTGATCCGCACCAGGCCGTCGACCAGGGAGTATTCAGTGTGCAGGCGCAGGTGAACGAATGAAGCCGGCATAGTGATCCTGTCTTGAACGTGGAAACAACAAGGCCCGGGATTGTACCGGGCCTTGGCAAAAACATCAGCCTTGCGGCTAAACCTCGCTGAGGCTCTCACGCACCTCGTAAGCCTGGCGAACCGGGGCGAACGAGCGGCGGTGGATCGGCGTCGGGCCCAGACGGGCCAGGGCTTCCAGATGAACGGGCGTCGGGTAGCCTTTATGACCACCGATGCCGTACCCAGGATAGATCAGCTCGAACGCCGCCATTTCGCGATCACGGCTGACCTTCGCCAGAATCGACGCCGCCGCGATGGCCGGCACCTTGCTGTCGCCCTTCACCACCGCCTCCGCCGGCATCGCCAGCTTCGGGCAGCGGTTGCCGTCGATCATCGCCATTTTTGGCGTGATGTGCAGGCCTTCCACTGCCCGCTGCATCGCCAGCATGGTGGCGTGAAGGATGTTCAGTTCGTCGATTTCTTCGACTTCGGCCCGAGCGATGTGCCAGCTCAAGGCCTTTTCACAGATTTCGTCAAAAAGCTTTTCACGGCGTGCTTCAGTGAGCTTTTTCGAGTCGTTAAGCCCCAGGATCGGGCGGTTCGGGTCGAGAATCACCGCCGCGGTGACCACGGCACCGCACAACGGGCCGCGTCCGACCTCATCAACGCCGGCGACCAACTCGTGGGCCTCGGCTACCAGACTGAAATCCAGGCCCATTTGCGTGGTCATAGGGCCTCCTGTTGGCCGATCAGAGTCAGTACGGCATCCGCCGCCTGATTGGACGCGTCGCGACGCAGGGTGCGATGGATGTCGTCAAAACCGCGGGTCTGCTCTTCGCCGCCATCGATCAGTGGCAGCAAGGTCTGCGCCAGAGCCTCGGGCGTCGCGTCGTCCTGCAACAGCTCCGGCACCAGCAACCGCTGGGCCAGCAGGTTGGGCAGTGAAATATAGGGGCTCTTGACCATGCGCTTGAGAATCCAGAAGGTCAGCGGCGCCAGTCGGTAGGCCACGACCATCGGGCGCTTGTACAGCAAGGCTTCGAGGGTGGCGGTGCCCGAGGCGATCAGTACGGCATCGCACGCTGCCAGCGCCAGATGCGACTGGCCGTCGAGCAGGGTCAATGGCAGGTTGCGGCCTTCCAACAGCGTCTCGATCTGGGCCCGGCGTTGCGGGCTGGCACAAGGCAGTACGAACCGCACGCCAGGCTTCAGGGCTTGCAGACGTTCGGCAGCATCAAAAAACACGCTCGCCAGGCGACCGACTTCACCCCCTCGACTGCCCGGCATCAATGCGACGAGCGGACCGTCGGGCAGGCCGAGTTCGGCCCGTGCCGCCGCGCGGTCAGCCTGCAATGGGATGGCATCGGCCAGGGTATGCCCGACAAATCGCACCGGCACGCCTTTTTCTTCGTAGAACCTGGCTTCGAAAGGCAGCAGGGTCAGCATCAGGTCGCAGCCTTCGCGAATCTTCAACACGCGCTTCTGCCGCCACGCCCACACGGACGGGCTGACGTAATGCACGGTCTTGATCCCGGCCTGACGCAGCTTGAGCTCGATGTTCAGGGTGAAGTCCGGCGCATCGATGCCAATGAAGACATCGGGCTTTTCTTCAATGAGTGTCTGGATCAACAGCTTGCGGCGGGCCAGCAGCTCACGCAGGCGGCCCAGCACTTCCACCAGGCCCATGACCGACAAACGCTCCATGGGGAAGTAGGAAGTGAGGCCTTCGGCTTGCATCAGCGGACCACCGACGCCAATGAACTCTACCGCCGGATGACGGGCCTTGAGGGCCCGCATGAGACCCGCCCCCAGGATATCGCCGGAAGCCTCTCCAGCCACCAACGCGATACGAAGATTGGCCATGATCAGCGGGTGATGCCGCGGGTCGACGCCTGGATCGAGTCACGGAACACCGCGACTTCCGGGAACTGCACTGACGGCTCGGCCAATTCAGCCAATGCCTGGTCGACGGTCAGTCCCTGGCGATAAACCACTTTGTAGGCACGGCGCAAGGCGTGGATCGCCTCTTCGCTGAAACCGCGACGGCGCATGCCTTCGAAGTTCATGCTGCGCGCTTCGGCCGGGTTGCCGAATACCGTGACGAACGCCGGAACGTCCTTGCCAATGGCGGTCCCCATGCCGGAAAAGCTGTGGGCGCCGATATGGCAGTACTGATGCACCAGCGTGAAACCAGACAGGATCGCCCAGTCATCAACATGCACATGGCCCGCCAACGCGGTGTTGTTGACCAGGATGCAGTGGTTGCCGATCACACTGTCATGGCCGATATGCGCATAGGCCATGACCAGGTTGTGATCACCCAGCGTGGTCTCGGCGCGGTCTTGAACGGTGCCACGATGAATGGTCACGCCTTCACGGATGATGTTGTGGTCACCGATGACCAGGCGTGTTTCCTCACCCTTGTACTTCATGTCCGGGGTGTCTTCGCCTACCGAGGAGAACTGGTAGATGCGATTGTGTTTGCCAATGCGGGTCGGACCTTTGAGGATCACGTGTGGCCCGATGACAGTCCCCTCGCCGATTTCCACACCTGCGCCGATGATCGACCAAGGGCCGACCTCAACGTCGGCGGCCAGTACGGCCGACGGATCGATGATTGCGCGAGGGTCAATCAAACTCATAGTTTGCGTTCCGCGCAGATGATTTCTGCGGAGCACACCGGCTTGCCATCCACCGAGGCCTGGCACTCGAACTTCCAGATCTGGCGCTTGCAGCTGATGAACTTGGCTTCCAGGATCAACTGGTCACCCGGGGTGACCGGGTTGCGAAAGCGCAACTTGTCGGAGCCCACGAAATAATACAGCGTGCCGTCGGCAGGCTTGAGGTCGAGCATTTTGAAACCAAGGATACCGGCAGCCTGGGCCATCGCTTCAATGATCAGAACACCCGGCATGATGGGATGCGCAGGGAAATGACCATTGAAGAACGGTTCGTTGATGCTGACATTCTTGTAGGCACGAATGCGCTTTTCCTCGACATTGAGGTCCACTACACGGTCCACCAGCAGGAACGGGTAACGGTGAGGCAGGTATTCGCGAATCTCGTTGATGTCCATCATTTCGGGGGGAAGCCTGTAATAAAAATTGGGGGCGGGCGAACTGAGAGCACGCCCCGCTAGCAAATCAAGGAGGCAGTCTAGCGGCTGTGCACACTTGATATGGAAATGGTATCAGCCTTCTGATGAAGCATTATCGCCAGGGGTCACGTCCCCAACACGCTTTTCCAGCTGTTTGAGACGTCGAGCCATGTCGTCGATCTGCCTCAAACGTGCTGCGCTCTTGCGCCATTCAGCTGCGGGCTGCATGGCAGTACCGGAAGAATAGGCCCCCGGCTCGGTAATCGAGTGGGTCACCATGGTCATGCCGGTGATGAATACGTTGTCGCAGATATCGATGTGCCCCACCAGCCCTACACCACCGGCGAGCATGCAGTGCTTGCCGATTTTGGTGCTGCCGGAAATGCCCACGCACGCGGCCATGGCAGTGTGATCACCGATCTGCACGTTGTGCGCGATCTGGATCTGGTTGTCGAGTTTCACACCGTTGCCGATCACGGTATCGGCCAGGGCCCCCCGATCAACGGCTGTGTTCACGCCGATTTCCACGTCGTCGCCGATCAGTACGCCTCCGACCTGGGCAATCTTGTTCCAGATGCCCTTCGAATTGGCAAAGCCGAAACCTTCACCACCGATCACTGCGCCCGACTGAATGACCACCCGCTGCCCGATACGCACATCGTGGTACAGGGTTACACGAGGGGCGAGCCAACCATCGGCACCGATTTCACAACGCGCACCGATGAAGCAATGGGCGCCAATCGTGACACCGGCCGCAATGCGTGCGCCGCTTTCGATCACCGCATAAGCACCAATGCTGGCTGCTGGGTCAACCTGGGCATCCTCGGCGATCACCGCCGAAGGATGAATACCGCCAGCCGCCTTGGGTTTCGGGTCGAACAGATGGGACACCCGGGCGTACGCCAGATACGGATCGGCCACCACCAGCGCATCCCCGGCAAACCCTTCGGCGTCAGCGGCCTTCAGCAGTATGGCTGCGGCTTGGCTGTCGACCAGGTATTTACGGTATTGAGGGTTTGCGAGGAAGCTCAACTGAGCTGGGCCAGCCTCCTGCAAGGTGGCTAGCCCAGTGATTTCCTTCTCCGGGGAGCCGCGCAAGTCAGCCCCCAGGAACTCGGCCAACTCGCCGAGCTTGATAGTCGCAGTCATGGCTTACTTCAGCTGGTTCATGCGCTCGATCACCTGACGGGTGATGTCGTATTGAGGCTTGACGTCGATCACGGCGCCACGCTCGAACACCAGGTCAAAGGCACCTTTCTTGATGACTTCTTCCACTGCACTGTCCAGTTTTGGCTTGAGCTGCTTCAGCATTTCGCGGTCGGCAACAGCTTTGGCTTCGTTCAGTTCCTTGGACTGGAACTGATAGTCGCGGGCCTTTTGCTTGAACTCAAGCTCCAGACGCTCACGCTCGCCTTGCTGCATTTTGTCGCCACCGGCTACCAGGCGATCCTGGATGCCCTTGGCGCTGCTTTCCAGGGTTTTGAGCTTGGTCAGTTGCGGGCCGAATTTCTTCTCGGCATCCACGGCGTACTTCTTGGCCGCGTCGGACTCCAGCAAGGCCATCTGATAATTCAGGACAGCGATCTTCATTTCGGCGAAGGCCGGGGTGGTTACCAGCACGGTGGCCAGCAGAACCAATTGAGTCAACTTACGCACGATGTACTCCTACAAAATCCGTTGTCGTTATCTTGGGTCAGACGCTTAGAACGTCTGGCCGAGGGAGAATTGGAAAATCTGGGTTTCAGCGTCATCCGGTTTCTTGATCGGCATGGCCAGAGCAAAGCTCAACGGACCCAGCGCGGTCACCCATGTAACACCGATACCCACGGAGCTCGCCATGTTGCTGAAGCTCACGTCGTTGCACTGAGTATTGGACCGTACACCACTCGGGTTGGTGATCTGCTCGCACTTGGAGTCGAACACGTTACCCACGTCCCAGAACAACGAAGTACGCAGGGAACGCTGATCCTTCACGAACGGCAGCGGGAACAGGATTTCCGCACCGCCCTGGATCAGCACGTTACCACCGAACGGCAGCGGGTCGTTGTCGGAGTCGGCCACAGTACCGCGGTTACCCGTTACACCCACACCACGGCTTGGCGTACCACGAGGGCCCAGGGTGCTGTCCTTGAAACCACGTACGGAGTTGAAACCACCCGCGTAGTAGTTCTCGTAGAACGGTAGACCATTGGTGGAACCATAACCATCGCCATAACCCAATTCGGTGTGCAGGCGCATGGTGTAGTTATCGCTCAACGGTGCGAACAACTGGCCACGGTAGTCGAGTTTGAAGAACGACAGGTCGCTGCCAGGCGTCGTGGCTTCCAGCGTCAGGCTCTGGGAATGACCACGGGTAGCCAACACGCCTTTGTTCAGGGTCGACTCGGACCAGCCGGCAGACGCCTTGAAGTTCAGGAACTTGTCACCCTCTTTGCGGGTGAAGTCGAAGATTTCGTCCACGGTGTAGACACCGGTCTTGATCTCGTCCTGCTGCGCGGTCAGACCGAAGGTCAGACGCGAGGTTTCGCTGATCGGGTAACCGATGTTCACACCGGCGCCGAGGCTGTCGATTGCGTAGCTTGCAACGTCAACGTCGAGGTCTTTGTAGTCGGTGGTGCGATAGAAGGCGTTGTAGCCCAGGCTCACGCCGTCGGCAGTCCAGTAGGGGTCGACATAACCGAAGTTATAGCGGCTCTGGTACTCGCTTCGGGTCAGGCCGATGGAAACCTTGTTACCGGTACCGAGGAAGTTGTTCTGGGTGATCGAACCACCGAGGATCAGACCCGCACTCTGTGCGAAGCCGACACTGGCGGTGATGGAACCCGACGCCTGCTCTTCAACGGCGTAGTTCACGTCAACCTGGTCATCCACGCCGGGCACGGCCGGGGTTTCGACGTTGACTTCCTTGAAGAAGCCCAGGCGCTCCAGACGGGTCTTGGACTGGTCGATCAGGTAAGTCGACGCCCAGCCACCTTCCATCTGGCGCATTTCACGGCGCAGCACTTCGTCGGCGGACTTGGTGTTGCCACGGAAGTTGATACGGTTCACGTAGGCGCGCTTGCCCGGATCGACGACGAAGGTGATGTCCACGGTGTGGTCTTCGTCGTGCGGAGTCGGCACGCCATTGACGTTGGCAAAGGTATAACCGTCGTTACCCAGGCGGCGCGTGATCAGCTCGGAGGTGGTGGTCATCAGCTTGCGCGAGAACACCTGGTCCTTCTGTACCAGCAGCAGGGACTTGACCTGGTCCTCAGGCACCTTCAGGTCGCCGCTGAGTTTCACGTCACGAACCTTGTACTTCTCGCCTTCGTTGACGTTGACAGTGATATAGACGTGTTTCTTGTCCGGGGTGATGGACACCTGGGTCGAAGCGATATCCATGTTGATATAGCCACGGTCCAGGTAATAGGAACGCAGACGTTCCAGGTCACCGGAGAGTTTTTCACGGGCGTATTTGTCATCGTTCTTGAAGAACGACAACCAGTTGGTGGTCTTGAGTTCGAACAGGTCGATCAGGTCTTCATCCGCGAACTTGGTGTTGCCCACCACGTTGATGTGCTGGATGGCCGCCACGGTACCTTCATTGATCTTGACCTTCAGGCCAACACGGTTACGCGGCTGCGGGACCACTTCGGTTTCCACGCTCGCGGAATAGCGACCCTGGGCGACATACTGGCGCTGCAGCTCATTACGCACACCTTCAAGGGTGGCGCGCTGGAAAATCTCACCTTCGGCCAGGCCGGACTGTTTGAGACCTTTCATCAAGTCTTCAGTCGAAATCGCCTTGTTGCCTTCGATCTCGATACTGGCGACGGAAGGCCGCTCGACGACGGTGATCACCAGGACGTTGCCTTCACGACCCAGTTGGATGTCCTGAAAGAAACCGGTTTTGAACAGCGCACGAGTGGATTCCACCAGGCGGCGGTCATCAGCCTGTTCACCGACGTTCAACGGTAATGCACCAAAGACGCTACCCGCGGAAACCCGCTGGAGGCCGTTGACGCGAATATCGGAGATGGTGAAGGACTCGGCGTGAACTTCGGCGATCATCAATACGGTGAGAACCGCAGTTAGCAGCAGACGTTTCATGAAGTCCTTTCTTATTCCAACTGGCAATAAACAAACTGCCGCAAAATGCGGCAGATTCGCAATTCAGCGAAGCGTTACAGTCGTCCCAGATCGTTGACCAAGGCTAACAACATCACCCCGACCACCAAACTGATACCGATCTGTATCCCCCAACCCTGCACCCGATCCGACAAGGGACGACCACGCGCCCACTCGACCAGATAAAACAACAGATGCCCCCCATCCAGTACAGGAATGGGCAACAAATTCAGAACCCCCAGGCTAATACTCAGATAAGCCAGGAAATTCAGGAAATCCGCGACACCCGACTGGGCAGAAGCGCCCGCCACTTTAGCAATGGTTATCGGTCCACTCAAGTTTTTTACCGAGAGCTCACCGAACAACATTTTCTTGAGGGATTCGAGGGTCAGCACACTCATGGTCCACGTGCGTCGCGCACCTTCGCCAATCGCCGCCAACGGCCCGAAACTGACCTCACGCACCATCGATGGTGGCCACTCGACGCCTTTCACCCCCGCGCCCAGATACCCCCCGGCCGCCTTGGCTTCCCCACGCACCGACAGGGTCACGGGGACGTCGATTTGAGCACCCTCACGCTCGACTTTCAGCACAATTTTGGTATCAGGGCGTACACGCACCAGGTCGACCACTTGCTGCCAGTCTCCCAGCGCCTGGCCATCCAGGGCCAACAGGCGATCACCGGTTTTCAGGCCTGCCGCCTGGGCCGGGCCTTTAGGGTCGAGTTCGGCCAGCACCGGCGGCAAGGCCGGACGCCACGGACGAATCCCCAGGGATTTGATCGGGTCAGGCTCGTCAGCGCCTTTCAGCCATTGATTCAGTGCCAGCTCCCGCGGGCTTTCAGCGGTCGAGTCCTGCTCACGAACCACCACATTGACGCTGCCGCTCTCACCCAGGCGACGGACCAGCTGCAGATTGACTGCGCCCCATCCTGTGGTCGGCTCGCCATCAATGGAAACAATTTCCTGCCCGGCCGCCAAGCCCGCCCTGGCCGCAATGCTATCCGCTTCGACGGCGCCGATGACCGGACGTACCTGCTGGCTGCCCAGCATCGCCAGCACCCAGAAGAACACCAGCGCCAACAGGAAGTTGGCGATCGGGCCAGCAGCAACAATGGCGATACGCTGACGAACGGTCTTGCGATTGAAGGACTGGTCCAACTGATCCGCAGGCACTTCGCCTTCGCGCTCATCAAGCATCTTGACGTAGCCACCCAGCGGAATCGCAGCGATCACGAATTCGGTGCCCTGGCGATCATGCCAACGCAGCAACGGCATGCCGAAACCGACGGAAAAGCGCAGTACCTTGACGCCGCAACGACGTGCCACCCAGAAGTGGCCGAATTCGTGGAAGGTAACCAGCACACCCAGAGCAACCAGGGTGCCGACAATCATGTAGAGCGCACTCATCTAATTTCTCCGCATTTCAATCCAGTGCCTGAGAGCGCTGATGCACCCACAGGCTAACGCGCGTTGCGGTTCAGCCATTGTTCGGCGAGCGTCCGAGCCTTGGCATCCGCCTCGAACACCGCGCCCAGTTCATTGACAGCCACGACCGGCTCCCGACCCAGCACGTCCTCGATGATACTCGCGATCTGCGGAAAGCGGATGCGCCGTTCGAGAAACGCCGCCACCGCCACCTCATTGGCCGCGTTGAGCATCGCCGGCGCACTGTTGCCAGCCTCCGCCGCCTCACGCGCCAGGCGCAGACAAGGGAAGCGCTGTTCGTCCGGCGCCTCGAAATCCAGGCGCGCAACGGCAAACAGATCCAGGGGCGCCACACCGGAATCGATACGCTCCGGCCACGCCAGGGCGTTGGCAATGGGTGTGCGCATGTCGGGATTGCCCAATTGCGCCAGTACGGAGCCATCTACATAGTCGACCAGGGAATGAATCACACTTTGTGGGTGGATCACCACTTCGACCTGGTCAGGGCGCGCATCGAACAGCCAACAGGCCTCGATCAGCTCCAACCCCTTGTTCATCATGCTCGCCGAGTCCACGGAAATCTTGCGCCCCATGGACCAGTTGGGGTGCGCACACGCCTGGTCCGGCGACACATGTTCAAGCTCGACCAACGGGGTTTTCCGGAACGGGCCGCCCGAAGCCGTGAGCAGAATCCGGCGCACACCCACCTGGCTCAATCCGCGCGCAAAATCGCCCGGCATGCACTGGAAGATCGCATTGTGTTCGCTGTCGAGCGGCAGCAATACCGCACCGCTCTTGCGCACGGCCTGCATAAACAGCGCGCCGGACATGACCAGCGCTTCTTTGTTGGCCAGCAGGATCTTCTTGCCGGCATCGACCGCGGCCAGGGTCGGACGCAGCCCGGCGGCGCCGACAATGGCCGCCACCACGGTGTCGACCTCGGCATCGGCCGAGACCTGGCACAGCCCCTCCTCGCCCACCAACACCTGCGTCGCAAGGCCGGCTGCCCGTAGATCATTCTGCAAGCCTTGCGCAGTAGTCGCTTCAGGCACGACAGCGAAACGCGGCGCGTGGCGCACGCACAGGGCCAACAGCTCGCTCAGACGCGTGAAGCCGGTGAGCGCAAACACCTGGTAGCGCTCGGGATGACGGGCAATCACATCCAGGGCGCTCAAGCCGACAGAACCCGTAGCCCCCAATACGGTGACTTGTTGCAAGCGGCTCATGGAGCAGTCATCCACAGCAGTACGGCGAAGATCGGAATGGCGGCAGTGAGGCTGTCGATGCGGTCCAACACGCCACCGTGACCGGGCAGCAGATTACTGCTGTCCTTGATCCCCGCCTGGCGCTTGAACATGCTTTCAGTCAGGTCGCCCACCACGGAAACGAACACGACGACCGCCGTCCCCAGCAGTGCCAGCAGCATTTCATGCACCGGCCAGCCACGCACGAAGCCGACCACCAACGTGATGACCAGAGTCAACGCCAAGCCGCCGTAGACACCCTCCCAACTCTTGCCCGGGCTCACCGCCGGCGCCAGCTTGCGTTTGCCAAAGGCACGGCCGGAGAAGTACGCGCCGATATCGGCCCCCCAGACCAGCACCATCACCGCCATGATCAACCAGTTGCCCATCGGTGCGTTCTTGATCTCCACCAACCCTTGCCAGGCCGGCAGCAGAATCAACAAACCAATCACCAATTTGCTGGCCACACTGGACCATTGGTTGCTCGTGCGCGGATAAGTCAGCACCAGGAAGGTCGCCAGCGCCCACCACAGCACTGCCGCTCCCAGCACCCAAGGTACGATGATGCTCGACAAGGTATGCATCAGAAACAGCAGGAAGGCCACGACAGCGGCATACACCACTCGCGGCAACTGTGCGCTGAAGCCCGCCAGGCGGGCCCACTCCCAGGCCCCCAGGGTCACGACCAGACCGATGAACAGCGCAAAGCTGGAACCGTCGAGCAGGAAAAACCCGCACAGGGCAATCGGCAGAAGGATCAGGGCAGTGATGATTCGTTGTTTCAGCATTAAACCCGGGCTCCAGCTTCGACCTGCTCGCTCGTTTTACCGAAGCGACGCTGGCGAGAAGCGAAATCGGCCAGCGCAGTGCGCATGGCATCGTGTTTGAAGTCCGGCCAGAACAGGTCGGAGAAGTACAGCTCGGTATAGGCCAACTGCCACAACAGGAAATTGCTGATGCGGTGTTCGCCGCCGGTACGGATGCACAAGTCCGGCAACGGCAGGTCACCGGTTACCAGACAGGTCTGCAACAGTTCGGGCGTAATGTCGTCCGGCCGCAGATGACCGGCCTGCACTTCGCGGGCCAGACGCTGCGCGGCCTGGGCGATATCCCACTGGCCGCCGTAATTGGCCGCGATCTGCAGCACAAAACGGTTGCTGCCGGCCGTGATCGCCTCGGCTTCACGCATCGCGGCCTGCAGTTCCGGGTGGAAGCGCGAGCGATCACCGATGATGCGCAGGCTGATGTTGTTATCGTTCAAGCGCTTGGCCTCACGGCGCAGCGCCTTGAAAAACAGGTCCATCAAGGCACTGACCTCGTCAGCCGGCCGCTGCCAGTTTTCACTGGAGAACGCGAACAAGGTCAACACTTCGACCTTGGCCTCGGCGCACACTTCGATCACCGCCCGCACCGCATCGACACCCGCTTTATGCCCGGCAACACCCGGCATAAAGCGTTTTTTCGCCCAGCGATTATTCCCATCCATGATGATCGCGACATGGCGCGGCACCACAGAGGGTACAGTCTGCTTGGTCTTTTCCATGAAGGCGTCCTGACCCCTTATACGGCCATCAGGTCCTTTTCCTTATCTTCAGTGGCTTTGGTGATCTGGGCCTCGACATCCTTGATAAGCTTGTCGATCTCGGCACCTGCACGGCGCTCTTCGTCTTCACTGATTTCCTTGTCCTTGGACAGCTTCTTCAGATCACCCAACGCATCACGACGAATGTTGCGCACGGCAACACGCGCATCTTCAGCAGCGGCACGGGCCTGCTTGGTGAAGCCCTTGCGGGTTTCCTCAGTCAGCGGCGGCATGTTGATCAACAGCAACTCGCCCAGGTTGGTCGGATTGAGGTTCAGACCCGCGCTGCCGATGGCTTTATCGATGGCGCCCAGCATGTTGCGCTCGAACGGCACGACCTGAAGGGTCTGGGAGTCTTTTACGGTGACGTTGGCCACGTTTTTCAGCGGGGTATCGGAACCGTAGTAAGGCACCATCACACTCCCCAGAATGCTCGGGTGCGCCTTGCCGGTACGAATCTGGCCGAATGCGTGGTTTAGAGACTCCAGGGATTTCTGCATGCGCGCCTGAGCGTCTTTCTTGATTTCGTTGATCATTCTTCGCCTTCCTCGATCAGAGTCCCTTCAGCGCCGCCGTGTACGATATTCAGCAGGGCGCCGGGCTTGTTCATGTTAAATACGCGCAGCGGCATCTTGTGGTCGCGGCACAGGCAGATTGCCGTCAGGTCCATCACACCCAGCTTGCGATCCAGTACTTCATCGTAGGTCAGATGATCGAACTTCTCGGCATGCGGGTCCTTGAATGGATCGGCAGTGTAGACACCGTCGACCTTGGTGGCCTTGAGCACCACGTCCGCATCGATTTCGATGGCACGCAGGCAGGCTGCCGAGTCGGTGGTGAAGAACGGGTTGCCGGTACCGGCGGCAAAGATTACTACGTCTTTGGAGTTCAGGTGACGCATGGCTTTGCGACGATCATAGTGATCGGTCACGCCCACCATGGAAATGGCCGACATCACGATGGCGGAGATATTCGCACGCTCCAGCGCATCGCGCATGGCCAGACCGTTCATCACGGTTGCGAGCATGCCCATGTGGTCACCGGTTACACGGTCCATGCCGGCGGCGCTGAGCGCTGCACCACGGAACAGGTTACCGCCACCGATCACCAGGCCGACTTGTACGCCGATCCCTACCAGTTGGCCGACTTCCAGCGCCATGCGGTCGAGCACCTTGGGATCGATCCCGAACTCTTCCGAGCCCATCAGGGCCTCGCCGCTAAGCTTGAGTAGAATGCGTTTATAGCGAGCCTGATAGCCACTGCCCTGCTGAGCCATTGCGAATCTCTCCTGCGGCGTTTAATCAAAAATTCTTGGCAAACCGTTTTACGGCCTGCGTTCACTCTAGCTGGACACTGTACCAGCGCCATCTGGAACATGGCTTTGTAAGCCAGTTCCGCAGGGTTTCCGAATAAAACCGGTTACCCCATTTGAAAAGAGGCTGCGCGCGTGAGCGGGCAGCCTCTTTTGGGCGACAGTTTAAACCTGTCTTACTGCTTGGCAGCAGCCAGCTGGGCAGCAACTTCTTCAGCGAAGTTGTCGACCGGCTTCTCGATGCCTTCGCCTACTTTGTAGTAAGTGAAGGAAACGATTTCAGCACCGGCTTTCTTGGCCAGTTCGCCAACCTTGATTTCAGGGTTCTTGACGAACGCCTGCTCGACCAGGCTCGCTTCAGCCAGGAACTTCTTGATACGACCGTCAACCATGTTGGCGACGATGTTCTCAGGCTTGCCTTTGATTTTTTCTTCGTTCAGCTGCAGGAATACAGCTTTTTCGCGTTCGATCGCTTCAGCCGAAACTTCCGACGGCAGCAGGAACTCTGGGTTGCTTGCCGCAACGTGCATCGCGATGTCTTTGGCCAGCTCGACGTCGCCGCCTTTCAGAGCCACAACTACGCCGATCTTGTTGCCGTGCAGGTAAGCACCAACTACGTCACCTTCGATACGGGTCAGACGACGGATGTTGACGTTCTCGCCCACTTTGGCAACCAGCGCTTCACGAGCAGCTTCACGGGAAGCGATCAGCGGAGCAGCGTCGGTCAGCTTGTCAGCGAAAGCCTGTTCAACGCTTTCGTTAACGAAGTTTTTGAAGTCGTCTTGCAGGGCCAGGAAGTCGGTCTGCGAGTTCACTTCCAGGATCACGGCGGACTTGGCGTCAGCCTTGACGGCGATAGCGCCTTCAGCAGCCACGTTACCGGCTTTCTTGGCAGCCTTGATGGCGCCGGAAGCACGCATATCGTCGATGGCTTTTTCGATGTCGCCGCCGGCTTTGGTCAAAGCCTTTTTGCAATCCATCATGCCTTCGCCGGTACGCTCACGCAGTTCTTTAACCAACGCTGCAGTAATCTCTGCCATTTCAAAATCCTCTTGGATAGGTTTTCAACCATTCCACCCGAGCAAACGGGCGTTCAATTCTTCCCGAAATACCTTGTAGCGGCTGCCTGTTACAACACGGAGAGCGGCGTGTAACCGGCGCGCAATGACAAATGGTTTTCGAGGTGGCAAAAAGGGGGCAAAGCCCCCTTTTCGCTTACTGAGTCAACGCCAGGGCGTCAATTACTCAGCTGCAGCCTGAGCTTCTTCAGCGAAGACTTCGGTGCCGCCGCCAACATTGTTGCGACCACGGATAACAGCGTCAGCCATCGAACCCATGTACAGCTGGATGGCGCGAATGGCGTCATCGTTGCCTGGGATGATGTAGTCAACGCCTTCCGGGCTGCTGTTGGTATCGACTACGCCGATGACCGGGATGCCCAGCTTGTTGGCTTCGGTGATTGCGATGCGCTCGTGGTCAACGTCGATCACGAACAGTGCGTCTGGCAGACCGCCCATGTCCTTGATACCGCCCAGCGAACGGTCCAGCTTTTCCAGATCGCGAGTGCGCATCAGCGCCTCTTTCTTGGTCAGCTTGGCGAAAGTACCGTCTTCGGCTTGCACTTCAAGGTCACGCAGACGCTTGATGGAAGCACGGATGGTCTTGAAGTTGGTCAGCATGCCGCCCAACCAGCGGTGATCGACGTACGGCGAACCGCAACGTGCTGCTTCTTCAGCAACGATCTTGCCAGCGGAACGCTTGGTGCCGACGAACAGAATCTTGTTTTTGCCCTGGGCCAGACGCTCTACGAAGGTCAGTGCCTCGTTGAACATTGGCAGGGTTTTTTCAAGGTTGATGATGTGGATCTTGTTGCGCGCGCCGAAAATGTACTTGCCCATTTTCGGGTTCCAGTAACGGGTCTGGTGACCGAAGTGCACACCGGCCTTCAGCATATCGCGCATGTTGACTTGGGACATGATAGTTCCTTAATAAGTCGGGTTTGGCCTCCACGTATCCCAATGACCAACCAGCGACTTAAAAGCCTCCGGCACCCAGGTCATCGTGTCGACACGTGTGTGGATTTAAGCTTCCCGGAGGCATCCCCGGAAAGCGGCGCATTTTATACCACAGCAAGTGTAAAAACGAAACCCGCAATCACATCGCGCATGAACGCAGTCAGTGCAACCCCTTGAATAGAGCCAACACGCCCTAAGCTTATAGAGAGAAGCGATGATCAGACGCTCATGATTTGCCGCCGTCGTCTGCTAGAATCGCGTTTTTTGTGGCTTTTGCGAATTCTGTAACCTTTTGTCGCACGCCCGTAAACCGTATTGATTTCAGCGCGTCGCGCTAGAGAGAGCCTGTATGACCGTAAGTTTGAAAACCGCCGAAGACATTGCCGGCATGCGCATCGCCGGCAAACTGGCTGCCGACGTGCTGGAAATGATCGCCGAACACGTCAAGCCCGGCGTCACCACCGAGACCCTGAACCAGATCTGCCACGACTACATCGTCAACGTACAGGGCGCCATTCCTGCCCCGCTGAACTACAAAGGTTTCCCCAAGTCGATCTGCACCTCGGTCAACCACGTGGTCTGCCACGGGATTCCCGGTGACAAGCCCCTGAAGGACGGCGACACCCTGAACATCGACGTCACCGTAATCAAGGACCGCTACTTCGGCGATACCAGCCGCATGTTCCACGTCGGCACCGTACCGGTCTGGGCCGAGCGCCTGTCCCAGGTGACCCAGGAATGCATGTACAAGGCCATCGAAATCGTCAAGCCCGGCTGCCGCCTTGGGGACATCGGCGAAGTGATCCAGAAGCATGCAGAAAAGAACGGTTTCTCGGTAGTCCGTGAGTTCTGCGGTCACGGCATCGGCACCGTGTTCCACGAAGAACCGCAAATCCTGCACTACGGTCGTGCCGGCACCGGCATGGAGCTGAAAGCGGGCATGACCTTCACCATCGAGCCGATGATCAACCAGGGCAAGGCCGACACCAAGGTACTGGGCGACGGCTGGACCGCCATCACCAAGGACCGCAAGCTCTCGGCTCAGTGGGAACACACGCTGCTGGTCACCGAAACCGGCTACGAGATCTTCACCTTGCGCGCTGACGACACGATTCCACGCGTTTCGGCGTGATGCTTGCTTCGGTTTTCCCGTAACCCTGTGAATGACCTATAGATAGAAAGGAAAACCGATCGATGCCGCAAGTGGATCCGGAACTCTTCGACCGTGGCCAGTTCCAGGCCGAGCTGGCCCTGAAGGCGAGCCCTATCGCCGCCTTCAAGAAAGCCATCCGCCAGGCCCGCGAAGTACTCGACGAGCGCTTTCGCCAGGGCCGGGAGATTCGCCGGCTGATCGAGGACCGCGCCTGGTTCGTCGATAACATCCTGCAAAAGGCTTGGGAACAGTTCAGTTGGAGCGAAGATGCCGATATCGCCCTGGTGGCCGTCGGCGGCTATGGTCGTGGCGAATTGCACCCCTACTCCGACATCGATCTGCTGATCCTGCTGGACAGCGCCGACCACGAGATCTTTCGTGACTCCATCGAGCGCTTTCTGACATTGCTGTGGGACATAGGCCTGGAAGTTGGCCAGAGCGTACGATCCGTGGAGGAGTGCGCCGAAGAGGCCCGCGCCGACCTCACCGTCATCACCAACCTGATGGAGAGCCGCACTATTGCCGGCCCCGAGCACCTGCGTCAGCGCATGCTCGAAGTCACCAGCACCGAACACATGTGGCCGAGCAAGGATTTCTTCCTGGCCAAGCGTGCCGAGCAGAAGACTCGGCACCACAAGTACAACGACACCGAATACAACCTGGAACCCAACGTCAAAGGCTCGCCCGGCGGGCTGCGGGACATCCAGACCATCCTGTGGGTCGCCCGTCGCCAGTACGGCACGCTGAACCTGCGGGCACTGGCCGGCGAAGGCTTCCTGGTGGAAAGCGAAAATGCCCTGCTGGCGTCGTCCCAGGAGTTTCTGTGGAAAGTGCGCTACGCCTTGCACATGCTGGCCGGACGCTCTGAAGACCGCCTGTTGTTCGATCACCAGCGCTCGATTGCCAGCTTGCTGGGTTTTACCGGCGAAGACGCCAAGACCAGCATCGAAAGCTTCATGCAGCAGTACTACCGGGTGGTCATGAGCATTGCCCAGCTCAGCGACCTGATCATCCAGCACTTCGAAGAAGTGATCCTGGCACCGGAAGACGAAGCACCGCCACAACCGATCAACGCGCGTTTCCAACTCCACGACGGCTATATCGAGGCGCGCAACGACAACGTGTTCCGCCGCACCCCGTTCGCCATGCTGGAAATCTTCGTGTTGATGGCCCAGCAGCCGGAAATCAAGGGAGTGCGCGCCGACACCATCCGCCTGCTGCGCGAGAACCGTCACCTGATCGACGACGACTTCCGCAACGACATCCGCAACACCAGCCTGTTCGTCGAGCTGTTCAAGTGCAAGATCGGCATCCACCGCAACCTGCGCCGTATGAATCGCTACGGCATTCTCGGGCGCTACCTGCCGGAGTTCGGTTTTATCGTCGGGCAGATGCAGCACGACCTGTTCCACATCTATACCGTGGACGCCCACACCCTGAACCTGATCAAGCACCTGCGGAAGCTGCAGTACACCCAGGTGTCAGAAAAATTCCCGCTGGCCAGCAAGCTGATGGCCAAGCTGCCCAAGCCCGAGCTGGTGTATATGGCCGGCCTGTACCATGACATCGGCAAAGGCCGCCACGGCGACCATTCGGACATCGGTGCCGTGGATGCAGAGGCCTTCTGCCAGCGCCATCAGCTCCCGCAGTGGGACAGTCGCCTGATCGTCTGGCTGGTGCAGAACCACCTGGTGATGTCCACCACTGCCCAACGCAAGGACTTGTCGGACCCGCAGGTGATCCACGACTTCGCACAGATCGTCGGCGATGAAATCCGCCTGGACTACCTCTATGTGCTGACCGTGTCCGACATCAACGCCACCAACCCCACGCTGTGGAACTCCTGGCGCGCCAGCCTGCTGCGCCAACTCTACACCGAGACCAAGCGCGCCTTGCGCCGTGGCCTGGAAAACCCGGTGGACCGCGAAGAGCAGATCCGTCGCACCCAAAACGCGGCGCTGGATATCCTGGTACGCGGCGGCAACGATCCGGACGACGTCGAACAGCTGTGGTCGCAACTGGGCGACGATTATTTCCTGCGTCACACCGCCGGTGATGTGGCCTGGCACACGGATGCGATCCTGCAGCAGCCAGCCGATGGCGGCCCGCTGGTGCTGATCAAGGAAACCACCCAGCGCGAATTCGAAGGCGGCACGCAGATCTTCATCTACGCCCCCGACCAACATGACTTCTTCGCCGTGACCGTGGCGGCCATGGACCAGCTCAACCTGAACATCCATGACGCACGGGTCATCACCTCCAGCAGCCAGTTCACCCTCGACACCTACATTGTGCTCGACACCGATGGCGACTCGATCGGTGATAACCCGGTGCGGGTGAACAAGATCCGCGAAGGCCTTACCGAGGCCCTGCGCAACCCTGACGACTACCCGACCATCATCCAGCGCCGGGTACCGCGCCAGCTCAAGCATTTTGCGTTTGCGCCCCAGGTGACCATTTCCAACGACGCCCAGCGCCCGGTCACCGTGCTGGAACTCAGCGCACCGGACCGCCCAGGGCTGCTGGCACGCATCGGCGGGATTTTCCTGGAGTTCGACCTGTCGTTGCAGAACGCCAAGATTGCGACCCTCGGCGAACGCGTGGAAGACGTGTTCTTCATCACGGACGCCGACAACCAGCCGCTGTCCGACCCGGAGCTGTGCCTGCGCTTGCAGGAAGCCATCGTGCAGCAATTGAGTGTGACTCAGGAGCCCGGCGCCGAGCCTATGCGCCTGACCATTTGATTATTTAACTGTGTAAACACAACCCTTGTGGGAGCTGGCTTGCCTGCGATGCGGGCGCCACGGTCCCGCAGGTACACCGCGGCGATGCCTTCGCAGGCAAGCCAGCTCCCACAGGGTCTGTGTACACCGCCATAGAGGCTTACATGAACAACGCCCTGAACCAGCTACAGCCCTACCCGTTCGAGAAACTGCGCGCCCTGCTGGGCAGCGTCACGCCGAACCCGGACAAACGCCCGATCGCGCTGTCCATTGGCGAACCCAAGCACACCTCTCCGGCGTTCGTCGCCGAGGCACTGAGCAACAACCTCGACCAGATGGCGGTATACCCCACGACCCTGGGCATCCCGGCGCTGCGCGAGTCCATCGGCGCCTGGTGCGAACGCCGCTTCAACGTGCCCAAGGGCTGGCTGGACCCTGCGCGCAACATCCTGCCGGTCAACGGCACCCGCGAAGCGCTGTTTGCCTTCACCCAGACCGTGGTCAATCGTGGGGACGACGCCCTGGTGGTGAGCCCCAACCCGTTCTACCAGATCTACGAAGGCGCAGCGTTCCTGGCCGGGGCCAAGCCGCACTACCTGCCTTGCCTGGATGCCAACGGCTTCAACCCGGATTTCGATGCGGTCTCGCCGGATATCTGGAAACGCTGCCAGATCCTGTTCCTGTGCTCCCCGGGCAACCCCACCGGCGCGCTGATCCCGGTCGAAACCCTGAAAAAACTCATCGCCCTGGCCGACGAATATGACTTCGTCATCGCCGCCGACGAGTGCTACAGCGAGCTGTACTTCGACGAACAGACCCCGCCGCCCGGCCTGCTGAGCGCCTGCGTCGAACTGGGTCGCCAGGACTTCAAGCGTTGCGTGGTGTTCCACAGCCTGTCCAAGCGCTCCAACCTGCCAGGCTTGCGCTCGGGTTTTGTGGCGGGTGACGCCGACATCCTCAAGGCCTTCCTGCTGTACCGCACCTACCACGGCTGCGCCATGCCGGTACAAACCCAACTGGCCAGCATCGCCGCCTGGCAGGACGAAGCCCATGTGCTGGCCAACCGTGACCTGTACCGCGAGAAGTTCGACGCCGTACTGGCGATCCTCAAACCCGTGCTGGACGTACAAAACCCGGATGGCGGGTTCTATCTGTGGCCGAATGTAAATGGCGACGACGCGGCGTTCTGCCGGGATCTATTCGTGGAAGAACATGTGACGGTGGTGCCGGGTTCGTACCTGTCCCGTGAAGTCGACGGTTTCAACCCGGGTGCAGGACGCGTGCGCCTGGCGTTGGTTGCGCCGTTGGCGGAGTGTGTTGAAGCCGCGGAGCGGATTCGCGCGTTTATTCAGCGTCATCAATAATGAAACAAGCCCGCACTGCGCAATGCAGTGCGGGTGCTGGGCATTTCCTACAGTGCCACGGGCATTCAGCTACTCCTTTGCTGGAACGTTTCCCTCAAACAGCACCACTACACGGTTTCCAAACTCCCTTCGTCAGCGAGGCCGTGCATTTTGAGCATCAACCCTACCGCCTATCCAACACCCGCCGCCCTCGAGCATGCCTACTACAACCAAGCGCCGGGAACATCCGAACTCAGCAGGAAAAAACGTGGCGTGGCCTTCCCTGCGGACCTTTGGCCACAAAACTCGACACTCAAGATTTCGTTGATTGGCATGACGCCTGAGCAGGAGCAATTCACCAAAAACAACATCAATAAGTGGGGGGCTCATCGGCAGTCGGCGTAAATGCGAAGAGGGTTCCCGCTCACAAGCCCACAATGATTATCGGTTTTGCACACGGCCTGGTTACAAAAACCAGCCACTCACGGCATGCCCACACCCGAAAACGATGAATTGTCAGAACGATAAACAGTTCATCAGTGCGCTGTACCCTAAAAACCGATAGAGCCCTTGGGGCTTATTTCAGCGATCCCAAATTCGCCTCACTCATATCCAGCTCGGCCAACACTTCGCGCAGCACGTCATCACCAATCTGGTGGTGACGGCTCAAGCTATACAACTCCAGGCGCTGTGCCCGTAGAGCCTTGAGCCGCAACTTGCGTTCAAGCAGGTCCATCTGTTGCGCCGGCGCCTGGGCTTCAGTCGGCGAACATCGGACCCGTGTTTGCCCCAAGCAAACACTGGCTAACATACTCACACAAAGCGCCCGGAACTTTCCTGCGATCTGGACGAATAAACCAACACATTCGTCCTTAATCGTCGCAGGAAACAACACATGATAGCTGCCACTTCCCTACCCGTTTTCCACTACCCCATTGTTGCTTCGCCCTTCGAAAATGCTGGCGACGGCGCACACCTCCTTTCCAGAAGCCGACGCAACATTGGCGAGCCCGACAAATACTGGCCCCAAAACAGCACGATCAAAATCGCCATGTACGACTACGACATGGACGATCCCTACGTATTGGCCGTCAAGAAAGCCGCCAGCGAATGGTTGCCCCACATCAATCTGAAGTTCGAGTTCGTGCCTGGAGAGGAAGGCGACGTTCGCATTACTCAGAATATAAACAATGAAGGAGGGGGCAGCTCAGCCACAGGGACAGAGGCGCTCGATAAGTCTCCCGCAAGCCCCACCATGTCACTGCCAAGGGACCATACGCACCCACGATTCAAGTATGTGGTGATGCATGAATTCGGTCATATGCTCGGCGCGCATCATGCCCATCAACACCCGGATGCCAACATTCCGTGGGATATGGAAAAAGTGTATGAGGGCTATAACCGTATCGCCGGGCTAGACCGGGAAGGTGTGCAAAATAACGTGCTCCCGCTGCCCCGTTCCAACCAATACGACTTCCTGCCCTACGATGGCAACTCGGTCATGCACTATGAAATCAGTCCCAAACTGACACACGGCGGCTGGGGCCAGTCTGAAACCTGGTCGTTGAGCGATGGAGACATCGCCTGGGCCAAAAAAGCCTACCCAAAAGCAGAAGCCGCTACTTCTTGAGCCCCAGATTCGCCTCACTCATATCCAGCTCGGCCAACACTTCGCGCAGCACGTCATCACCAATCTGGTGGTGACGGCTCAAGCTATACAACTCCAGGCGCTGTGCACGCAGGGCTTTCAGGCGCAGTTTGCGCTCAAGCAGGTCCATCTGTTGCGCCAGTGCCTGGGCCTCGGCCGAGTCGTTGAACACCTCCAACTGGTGGCGGTATTCCGACATCAAGCGCGCCTTCAATTCGGTAGCAAGCGCGGCCTGGGCTGCATCCTGGGTTTCGGGTTCAGCCGGTTCTTCAGTTTCCAGGGCATGGATCGCGGCCACGGCGGTCTTTTTCCAGGCCTCGCGAACCTCGTTGTGGCGCTTCTCATCCGGGCTCTTTTCGATACCGCGTAACAGCAGCGGCAAGGCGACGCATGCGGCAATCAGCGACAACAGAATCACCCCGGCGGCGATGAAGATCAGCAGGTCACGCTCAGGAAAATCCTGGCCCGGCGCCAATAACAATGGTACCGACATGACACCGGCCAGGGTCACGGCACCGCGTACGCCGCCGACGGTCAGCAACCAGCAAGAGCGCGCCGTGGGCACCAGTGTCAGCTCACTTTTCCCACGTAGACGACGCAACAACCCTGACAGCCGCCAGATGCTCTGCACCCAGACAAACCGCAACACCACCAACACCAGGAAAATCCCGATCACGTCGAGACAGCGATAGAACAGGGCCGGCCATAATGTCGGCTCATGACTTACCACAGCCTTGATGATGTCCGGCAGTTGCAGACCCAGCAGCAGGAAGATCAAGCCGTTAAAAGCAAACTCCAGCAGCGACCACACACTGCGATTGAGCAAGCGCGTGCTGGTCTGGCGCGGCAACAGGTCCAGCCAGCTTTGCATCATGCCGGCTGCGACCGCTGACAAAATGCCCGAGGCACCCAGGCGTTCTGCCAGCACATACGCGGCAAACGGCAGCAGCAACATGAACACCACGTGGGTCGCCGGGTCATCCCACCCCCGGGCAATCATCCACGCGCGCAGGCGACCGACCAGCCAGCTCAGCGCAACGCCGACCGCCAGTCCACCGACGGCCACCAAGACAAATGTGAGGCTGGCGTCCGCCAGGGAAAACACCCCTGTCAACGCAGCGGCCAGGGCGAACTTGAAGGTCACCAGGCCCGACGCATCATTCATCAATGCCTCGCCCTGCAGCATGTGCATCAGCGGAGTAGGCAGGCGGTTCTGGGAAATGGCCGACACGGCCACGGCATCCGTCGGCGACAACACGGCCGCCAGGGCGAAGGCCACCGGCAGCGGGATCGTAGGCAATATCCAATGAATGAAGTAACCGGCACCGACCACCGTGAACAGCACCAGCCCCACTGCCAGCGTCAGGATTGGCCCGCGCAGGCGCCAAAGCTCCCGCTTGGGCATGCGCTAGGCATCGGAGAACAACAGCGGCGGCAGGAACAGAAACAGGAACAGCTCCGGGTCCAGCGCCACGTGAAGCCCCAGCGTAGGCCAGGCCAGCAAGGCACCGGCGGCAATTTGCACCAGGGGTAACGGCAGGGGAATCACACGCCCGACCAGACGCGAAACGCTGACCAGCATCAGCAGGATAAGAACGGTGTAGGCGGTTTGCATAACGCGGTTTTCCCGGCCAATCGACGTACAACGACACACATACGGCAACATCTCGCCGTTGAAGTGCCATATAACCCAGCTATGTTACCCACCTGGCTGCAACCTGGCATTTGCACATAAGTCGCACGCCGGCATGACGAGCGGCACCCAAACCCGCTGGTCGTGGCATAATCCGTGACCTTCCGTTTTCACACGCTCAAAGGGGGCAATTCCTTGACCGCTTCAAGCAAAACGTTGCACCTTTTTGGCATCAAAGCCTGCGACACCATGAAAAAGGCCCGCACCTGGCTCGATGAGCACGGCGTGAGCTATGAATTCCACGACTACAAAACGGCCGGTATCGACCGCGAACACTTGACCCAATGGTGCGACGAGCACGGTTGGCAGGTGGTTTTGAACCGTGCGGGCACCACCTTTCGCAAACTCGAAGACGAACGCAAAGCCGATCTCGATCAGTCGAAAGCCATTGAATTGATGCTCGCGCAACCTTCGATGATCAAGCGTCCGGTGCTTGATCTCGGTGACAGAACCCTGATTGGCTTCAAGCCAGATAGTTATTCGGCGGCCCTCAAGTAGGCCAGCCCTTTCATTTTGTAGAGGTAACAGCATGTCCCATTCCCTGTTCAGCCTGGGCTTCGGCGTCGGCACCCAGAACCGCCAAGGTGCCTGGCTGGAAGTGTTCTACGCACAACCGCTGCTCAATCCTTCGGCCGAAATCATCGCCGCCATCGCGCCGATCCTTGGCTACACCGAAGGCAACCAGGCCATTACCTTCACCCTGTCCCAGGCTTCGCAACTGGCTGACGCACTCAAAGGCGTCGACGCCGCTCAAGCCGCGCTGCTGACCCGCCTGGCCGAGAGCCACAAGCCGCTGGTCGCCACCTTGCTGGCCGAAGACGCCGCGCTGACCTCCACGCCTGAGGCCTACCTCAAGCTGCACTTGCTGTCCCACCGCCTGGTCAAGCCCCACGGCCTGAGCCTGGCCGGTGTATTCCCGCAACTGCCGAACGTGGCCTGGACCAGCCAGGGCGCGATCGACATCGCCGAACTGGCCGAGCGTCAGCTGGAAGCGCGCCTGCGTGGCGAGCTGCTGGAAGTGTTCTCGGTGGACAAGTTCCCGAAAATGACCGACTACGTGGTACCCGCCGGTGTGCGCATCGCCGACGCTGCACGCCTGCGCCTGGGCGCCTATGTGGGCGAAGGCACCACCGTGATGCACGAGGGCTTCATCAACTTCAACGCCGGCACCGAAGGCCCGGGCATGATCGAAGGCCGTGTGTCGGCAGGCGTGTTCGTCGGCAAGGGTTCTGACCTGGGCGGCGGTTGCTCCACCATGGGCACCCTGTCGGGCGGCGGCAACATCGTGATCAAGGTCGGCGAAGGCTGCCTGATCGGTGCCAACGCCGGTATCGGTATCCCGCTGGGCGACCGCAACACCGTGGAGTCGGGCCTGTATGTGACCGCAGGTACCAAGGTGGCGCTGCTGGACGAGCAGAACCAGTTGGTCAAAGTGGTCAAGGCACGTGAACTGGCCGGTCAGCCGGACCTGCTGTTCCGTCGCAACTCCGAGACCGGTGCCGTGGAGTGCAAAACCCACAAATCGGCCATCGAACTGAACGAAGCGCTGCACGCTCACAACTAAGCGGCCACTCGATGCCACTAGCGGGCCCCGACTTCGGGGCCCGCTTATACGAGTCTTGAACACCATGCTTGTGCCCTCCCCCTGGCGCGCCGATTTTCCGGCCATCGCCACCCTGCAACGGCAAGACCAGACCTACTTGGACAGCGCCGCCACCACGCAAAAACCCCAGGCCCTGCTGGATGCCATCAGCCATTACTACGCCAATGGCGCAGCCAATGTGCACCGTGCCCAGCATCTGCCCGGCGCCCATGCGACCCAGGCGTTCGAAGACAGCCGCAGCAAGGTCGCGCAGTGGCTGAACGCAGGTGACAGTGGGCAGATCGTATTCACCCATGGCGCAACCTCTGCGCTGAACCTCCTGGCTTATGGCCTTGAGCACTTATTCAATGCGGGCGATGAAATTGTCATCAGCGCCCTGGAACACCACGCCAACCTGCTGCCCTGGCAACAACTGGCCAAACGTCGCGCCCTCACGCTGGTGGTGTTGCCACTGGACGATGCCGGCGTGATCGACCTGCATGCCGCCGCCGAGTTGATCGGCCCACGCACGCGCCTGCTGGCGGTGAGCCAGCTGTCCAACGTGCTGGGCGCCTGGCAACCGCTGGAGGTCTTGATCGCGCAGGCCCAGGCACACGGCGCGCTCACGGTGGTCGACGGCGCCCAGGGCATTGTCCATGGCCGCCATGACATACAGGCGCTGGGCTGCGATTTCTACGTATTCTCCAGTCATAAACTCTACGGCCCGGATGGCCTCGGCGTGCTCTACGGACGCAACGAAGCCCTGCACCACCTGCGCCACTGGCAGTTTGGCGGCGAGATGGTGCAACAGGCCGATTACCACAGCGCCAGCTTCCGCCCCGCGCCGCTGGGTTTCGAGGCCGGCACACCGCCAATCGCCAGCGTGATCGGGCTGGGCGCCAGCCTCGACTACCTGGCGTCACTGGATCAGGCGGCGGTCATCGCCCATGAAGCCGCGCTGCACGATTACCTGCTGCGCGGGCTCAAGGCGCGCAACGGCGTGCGCGTGCTGGGTACGCCCCAGGTGGCGCTGGTCAGTTTCGTGGTCGAGGGTGTGCACAACGCCGACCTCGCTCATCTGTTGACCGAACAAGGCATTGCCGTGCGCGCCGGTCATCATTGTGCGATGCCGCTGATCAAGGCCTTGCAACTGTCGGGGGCGATCCGTGTGTCCCTGGCGCTGTACAACGATTCCGACGACCTGGAGCGCTTTTTCGACGCGCTGGATCAGGCCATGGCAATGCTGCGATGAACCTGCCAACAGACGCAGTCACGGCGCTGGACGCGTTTCAAGCGGTGGGCAGTTGGGAGCAACGGGCGCGCCTGCTGATGCAATGGGGGGAACGCATGCCGGTCCTGGCGGATGAACACAAGACCGATGCCAACCTGGTGCAGGGTTGCGAAAGCCTGGTGTGGCTGGTGGGCCATTTGCAGGACGGTCATTGGCAGTTTGCCGCCAGCAGCGATGCGCGCATGATCCGTGGGCTGGTGGCGCTGCTGCTGGCGCGGGTCAATGGTTTGTCCGCCGAGGCCCTGAACACCGTCGACCTGCCTGGCTGGTTCGAACAACTCGGCTTGTCGCGCCAGCTCTCACCGTCGCGCAACAATGGCCTCAACGCGGTGTTGAAGCGCATGCGCACCTTGAGCGCGATGTCACCGAAACCCGGGACATCCGTCGGCTAAATTCCAGATTCATGAGAACGTCTCTCAGACACGGCGATCTGTGCAGTATCGCTTTTGGTCTTCTGGAGTTGTGTCATGCCCAAGCCCGCGCTCCCCTCCAACCCTTCAGCCTGGCGGCTTGACCAGCCCGGGCCAGCCTACGCCAGCCTGGCCGAGGTCCACTCCAGTGTGAGCGTTCCCGCAACCGGCACCTGGTTGCGTCGGCTGCTGGCGTTCTCGGGGCCGGGCTACATGGTCTCGGTGGGCTACATGGACCCGGGCAACTGGGCGACCGATCTGGCCGGAGGTGCGCAATTCGGCTACACGCTGCTGTGCGTGATCCTGCTGTCGAATCTGATGGCGATCCTGCTGCAAGCGCTGTCGGCCCGCCTGGGTATCGCCACCGGACGCGATTTGGCGCAAGCCTGCCGGGATCACTACCCAAAACCGGTCAGCGTTGCCCTGTGGATCATCTGCGAACTGGCGATCATCGCCTGCGACCTGGCTGAAGTCATCGGCACCGCCATCGCGTTGAAACTGTTGTTCGGCATCCCGTTGCTGGGCGGTGTGCTGCTGACCACCCTGGACGTGTTCCTGCTGCTGTTATTGATGAACAAGGGCTTTCGCTTCCTGGAAGCCTTTGTGATTGCCCTGCTGGTGGTGATCGCCATCTGCTTCGGCGTGCAGGTCGCGGCAGCGGCGCCGCCCATCGCGGCGATCATCAGTGGTTTCATCCCGTCCACCGAGGTCGTGACCAACCCGGCAATGCTCTACATCGCCATCGGCATCCTCGGAGCGACGGTCATGCCGCATAACCTGTACCTGCACTCCTCCATCGTGCAAACCCGCAACTACCCGCGCGACAGCACCGGCAAGCGCGATGCGATCAAGTGGGCGACCACCGACAGCAGCATCGCCCTGATGCTGGCGCTGTTTATCAATGCCGCGATCCTGATCGTAGGCGCGGCAGCGTTCCATACCAGCGGGCATTCGGATGTCGCCGAAATCGAACAGGCGTTCGAGCTGCTCTCGCCGCTGCTAGGCCTGGGCATTGCTTCCACCTTGTTCGCCGTGGCGTTGCTGGCCTCGGGGATCAACTCCACGGTCACCGCGACGCTGGCCGGGCAAATTGTCATGGAGGGTTTTCTGCGCCTGCGCTTGCCCAACTGGATGCGTCGCCTGGTGACCCGTGGCCTGGCGGTGATTCCGGTCATTTTCGTCACGGCGCTGTATGGCGAGAAAGGCACCGCGCAGCTGCTGATCTTCAGCCAGGTGGTGCTGTCGATGCAGTTGCCCTTTGCGGCGGTACCGCTGGTGCGGTTCGTCACCGACCGCCGGAAAATGGGCGAGTTCGTGGTGTCCAGTTGGGTAGCCGTGCTGGCCTGGGTGGTCGCGACGGTGATCGTGGGGCTGAACCTCAAGCTGCTGTATGACTTTGCCTTGGCCTGAAGCGCCCCACATCAACCGGCCTTGGCCCGCTCCGAAGGCCGCCGCACGCCAGCCACGATCTTATCCACCGCCTTGGTCGCCGCCACCATGCCAAACGTGGCGGTGACCATCATCACGGCGCCGAACCCGCCGGCGCAGTCCAGCTTCACGCCATCCCCGACGAAACTCTTCTGCAGGCAAATGCTGCCGTCCGGCTTGGGGTAACGCAGCTGTTCGGTGGAAAACACGCACGGCACGCTGTAGTGACGGGTCACCGTGCGTGAGAAACCGTAGTCACGGCGCAGGGTCGAGCGCACTTTCGAGGCCAGCGGATCGTTGAAGGTGCGATTCAGGTCGCACACCTGGATCAGCGTCGGGTCGATCTGCCCGCCGGCGCCGCCGGTGGTGATGATCTGGATCTTGCGACGCTTGCACCAGGCGATCAGCGCCGCCTTGGCGTTGACGGCATCGATGCAATCGATCACGCAATCGAGGTCGGGGGTGATGTAGTCGGCCATGGTGTCGCGGGTCACGAAGTCGCTGACGGCATGCACGGTACAGTCCGGGTTGATGCCGCGCAGGCGCTCGGCCATCACCTCGACCTTGGGCCGGCCCACCGTGCTGTCCAGGGCATGCAACTGGCGGTTGCTGTTGCTGACGCAGACGTCGTCCAGGTCAAACAGCGAAATCTCGCCCACCCCGCACCGGGCCATGGCTTCCGCCGCCCAGGAACCGACGCCGCCCACGCCGACGATGGCTACGTGGGCCGCTTTCAAGCGCTCCAGACCTTCAATGCCATACAGGCGGGCGACGCCTGCAAACCGCGGATCTTCTGTACTCATGACCATTACCCCAAAAACCGGCGCGCATTATGGGCTACAGAGCGCCAAGTTTTAAGCTACAAGTTACACGTAAAGAACTTAGATGGCCTTTCGCTGACTAACGTCCGGCTTTTCTCTGTCTGCTGTACGCTCAGCGAAAGGCCGGTGTAGGATGCGCGCCGTTCGGCGCAGGCCGACACCTCTTTTCGTTCCACACCCTTTGGAACCCGAAATAGCCATGGCATCGCGTAAATTTGGACTCAATCTGGTGATCGTGCTGGCGATCGCCGCGCTGTTCACCGGTTTCTGGGCATTGATCAACCGCCCGGTCACCGCCCCCAACTGGCCTGAACAAATCTCCGGTTTCTCCTACTCCCCGTTCCAACAGGGGCAGTACCCGCAGAAGGATCAATACCCCACCGACGATCAGATGCGCCGTGACCTGGAGATCATGAGCAAGCTGACCGATAACATCCGCACCTATTCGGTCGACGGCACCCTGGGTGACATCCCCAAGCTGGCTGAAGAGTTCGGCCTGCGCGTGACCCTGGGGATCTGGATCAGCCCGGACCTGGAACGCAACGAACGCGAAATCCAGCGCGCCATCGAACTGGCCAACAGCTCGCGCAGTGTGGTGCGCGTGGTGGTCGGCAACGAAGCGCTGTTCCGTGAAGAAATCACCCCCGACGCCCTGATCGTGTTGCTCGACCGCGTGCGCGCCGCCGTGAAAGTGCCGGTGACCACCTCCGAGCAATGGCACATCTGGGAAAAGAACCCGCAACTGGCCAAGCACGTCGACCTGATCGCCGCGCACATCCTGCCCTTCTGGGAATACATCCCGATGGACAAGGCCGGCCAGTACGTACTCGACCGCGCCCGGGACCTGAAGAAGCTGTTCCCGAAAAAACCGCTGCTGCTGTCGGAAGTGGGCTGGCCGAGCAATGGCCGTATGCGCGGCGGCAATGAAACCTCACCGGCGGACCAGGCGATTTACCTGCGCACCCTGGTCAACAAATTGAACCGTCAGGGCTTCAACTACTTCGTGATCGAAGCGTTCGATCAGCCGTGGAAAGTCAGCGACGAAGGTTCTGCGGGCGCTTATTGGGGCGTGTTCAACGCCGCGCGCCAGCAGAAATTCAACTTTGAAGGACCGGTGGTCGCGATCCCGCAATGGCGCGTGCTGGCCATCGGCTCGGTGGTGCTCGCACTGCTGTCCCTGACCCTGCTGATGATCGACGGCTCGGCCCTGCGCCAACGTGGCCGTACCTTCCTGACTTTCATCGCGTTTCTATGCGGGTCGGTGCTGGTGTGGATCGCCTACGACTACAGCCAGCAATACAGCACCTGGTTCAGCGTGACCGTCGGTGTGCTTCTGGCGCTCGGCGCCCTCGGCGTGTTTATCGTGCTGCTGACCGAGGCCCACGAGCTGGCGGAAGCGGTATGGACCCACAAGCGTCGGCGTGAATTCCTGCCGGTCGAAGGGGATTCGGACTACCGCCCCAAAGTGTCTATCCATGTGCCCTGCTACAACGAGCCGCCGGAAATGGTCAAACAGACCCTCGATGCGCTGGCGGCCCTCGATTACCCGGACTACGAAGTCCTGATCATCGACAACAACACCAAGGACCCGGCGGTGTGGGAGCCGGTACGCGACTACTGCGCAACCCTCGGCCCGCGCTTCAAGTTCTTCCACGTGGCGCCCCTGGCCGGTTTCAAGGGCGGTGCGCTGAACTACCTGATCCCGCACACCGCCAAGGATGCCGAAGTGATCGCGGTGATCGACTCGGACTACTGCGTGTCGCCGAATTGGCTCAAGCACATGGTGCCGCACTTCGCCGACCCGAAAATCGCCGTGGTGCAGTCGCCGCAGGACTACCGCGACCAGCACGAAAGCACCTTCAAGAAGCTCTGCTATGCGGAATACAAGGGCTTCTTCCATATCGGCATGGTCACCCGCAACGACCGTGACGCGATCATCCAGCATGGCACCATGACCATGACCCGCCGCTCGGTGCTCGAAGAGCTGGGCTGGGCCGACTGGTGCATCTGCGAAGACGCCGAACTGGGCCTGCGCGTGTTCGAGAAAGGTCTGTCGGCGGCGTACTACCACGACAGCTACGGCAAGGGCCTGATGCCGGACACTTTTATCGACTTCAAGAAACAGCGTTTCCGCTGGGCCTACGGCGCGATTCAGATCATCAAGCGTCACACCGCCAGCCTGTTGCGCGGCAAGGACACCGAGCTGACCCGTGGCCAGCGCTATCACTTCCTGGCGGGCTGGTTGCCGTGGGTGGCGGACGGCATGAACATCTTCTTCACCGTCGGCGCCCTGTTGTGGTCGGCGGCGATGATCATCGTGCCGACACGGGTCGACCCGCCGCTGCTGATTTTCGCGATCCCGCCGCTGGCGTTGTTCGTGTTCAAGGTGGGCAAGATCATCTTCCTGTACCGTCGCGCCGTTGGCGTGAACCTCAAGGATGCGTTCTGCGCGGCGCTGGCGGGCCTGGCGTTGTCCCACACCATCGCCAAGGCGGTGCTGTATGGTTTCTTCACCAGCAGCATTCCGTTCTTTCGTACACCGAAAAACGCCGATAACCACGGTTTCTGGGTCGCCATTTCCGAAGCCCGCGAAGAAATGTTCATCATGCTGCTGTTGTGGGGCGCCGCGCTGGGGATCTACCTGGTGCAGGGCCTGCCGAGCAACGACATACGCTTCTGGGTGGTGATGCTGCTGGTGCAGTCGCTGCCGTACGTGGCAGCGCTGATCATGGCGTTCCTCTCGTCGCTGCCGAAACCTTCGGCGACAGCGGAGCCAGCGCCCGCTGTGTAAAAACTTGCGCAATGCACTAAACGGCGGCCTCTGGCCGCCGTTTTGCTATAAGATAACGGCCCTTTTACGAGACTTGGCTCTGGCTTTGCTCTCTGTGGGAGCTGGCTTGTCGGATCGCCGCACCGCTGCGATAGCATCGCTGCGGTGTACCTGCTGAACCGCGGCGTCTGCATCGCAGGCAAGCCAGCTCCCACATTGGATCTGCGCCGTTTCAAATCCACATTCGTCCTGCGCCCACGACACGCTTCCCGGAGTTTTCCCATGACGGCCCATGCCGACCTTTCGCCGACCCTTCAACTCGCTATCGATCTGATCCGTCGCCCCTCGGTGACGCCGGTCGACGCCGATTGCCAGAAGCTGATGATGCAGCGCCTGGGCGACGCCGGTTTCAAGCTCGAGCCGATGCGCATCGAGGACGTGGACAACTTCTGGGCCACCCATGGCAAGCATGAAGGCCCGGTGCTGTGCTTCGCCGGCCACACCGACGTGGTCCCGACCGGCCCGGTGCAGGCCTGGCAGAACGACCCGTTCGACGCGTTGATCGACGAGAACGGCATGCTCTGCGGTCGCGGCGCTGCCGACATGAAAGGCAGCCTGGCGGCGATGCTGGTGGCGTCGGAGCGTTTTGTCACCGATTACCCGGACCACAGGGGCTCGGTCGCGTTTCTGATCACCAGTGACGAAGAAGGCCCGGCGCACCACGGCACCAAGGCCGTGATCGAACGCCTGGCCGCGCGCAACGAGCGTCTGGACTGGTGCATCGTCGGCGAACCGTCAAGCACCACACTGGTGGGGGATGTGGTCAAGAACGGCCGCCGTGGTTCCCTCGGCGCCACCTTGACCGTGCGCGGCGTACAAGGCCATGTGGCCTACCCGCACCTGGCGAAGAACCCGATCCACCTGGCCGCGCCGGCCCTGGCGGAGCTTGCCGCCGAGCATTGGGACAATGGCAACGCGTTCTTCCCGCCGACCAGCTTCCAGATCTCCAACCTCAATTCCGGCACCGGCGCGACCAACGTGATCCCAGGTGACCTGACGGCATTGTTCAACTTCCGGTTTTCCACCGAGTCCACCGTCGAAGGCCTGCAACAACGCGTTGCGCAGATCCTCGACAAACACGGCCTGGACTGGCACGTGGAGTGGGCACTGTCGGGCCTGCCGTTCCTCACCGAACCGGGTGCCTTGCTCGACGCGGTGTCGGCCAGCATCAAGGCCATCACCGGTCGCGAGACCCAGGCTTCGACCAGCGGCGGCACATCCGACGGGCGCTTCATCGCGACGCTCGGCACGCAAGTGGTCGAGCTGGGCCCGGTCAACGCAACCATCCATCAGGTCAACGAGCGCATCCTCGCCAGCGACCTGGATGTACTGACCGAAATCTATTACCAGACCCTGATCAAGTTGCTCGCCTGATGCTCGCCTGCCCCCTTTGCAGCGCACCGCTCAACGCGGTGGACAATGGCGTGGCGTGCCCGGCCGGGCACCGTTTCGACCGCGCGCGCCAGGGTTACTTGAACCTGTTGCCGGTGCAGCACAAGAACAGCCGCGACCCGGGCGACAACCTTGCCATGGTCGAGGCGCGCCGTAACTTCCTCAACGCCGGGCACTACGCGCCGGTGGCCAGGCGCCTGGCCGAACTGGCCGCTGAACGCGCGCCGCAGCGCTGGGTGGATATCGGCTGTGGCGAGGGTTACTACACCGCGCAGGTCGCCGAGGCCCTGCCCCATGCCGATGGCTACGCGCTGGATATCTCCAAAGAGGCGGTCAAGCGTGCGTGCAAACGCAACCCGGCGCTGACCTGGTTGATCGCCAGTATGGCCCGCGTGCCGTTGGCCGATGCCAGCTGCCAGTTCCTGGCCAGCGTGTTCAGCCCGCTGGACTGGCAAGAGGCCAAGCGCCTGCTCAGCCCTGGCGGCGGCTTGATGAAAGTCGGCCCGACCCGCGGCCACCTGATGGAATTGCGCGAACGTCTGTATGACGAAGTGCGTGAGTACACCGACGACAAGCACCTGGCCCTGGTGCCGGACGGTATGAGCCTTGCGCACAGCGAGACCCTGACGTTCACGCTGAGCCTGGCCGAGCCTGCGGACCGCGCCAACCTGCTGGCCATGACCCCCCACGGCTGGCGCGCCAGTGCCGAGCGCCGTGCGGCGGTGATCGAACAGGCGCAGCCGCTGCAAGTCACCGTGTCCATGCGCTACGATTATTTCGTGCTTCAATAACCCCTTTTCACGGGCCGTCGAGCCCCAGCGGAATCGCCATGCGCCAACCCGATATCGAGATTTACCTGAAGGACGCCGACGTCGACCACAAGGCCATCACCGCCTGGTTGACCGAAGCGCTCGGCCCTTGCAGCGACTGGCAACAAAAAGGCCAGACCTACAAGTGCAAGGCCGGCAACGTGCCGGTGACCTGGCTGCCAAAAGCCGTCGGCAAATGGAACAGTCTGTACTTGGAAAGCGATCAGACACCGTGGGACGACGACATCGCCTGTGCCCGCGCAGCCTTTGCCGCACTGAACGTCGAAGTGCGCTGCGCGCCGGGCAGTTGGGTCGAGGAAGAAGGTGAGGAAAGCGCCGACACCTGGATCCGCATCAGCGAAGACGGTGAAGAGCAGATCACCTGGAAAACTGCCTGACCCCTGATTTATGAACCCAACCGACTGTGGGAGCTGGCTTGCCTGCGATGCAGACACCTCGGTCTACCAGTAAGACCACAGTGATGCTATCGCAGGCAAGCCAGCTCCCACATTGATCGGGTTATCAGGTCAAGATCGGTCTGGCCTCAAAGCCCCACCACATCCTCCGCCTGCAACCCCTTCTCGCCGCTGACCACGGCGTATTCCACCTGCTGGCCCTCGGCCAGTGAACGGTGGCCCTCGCCGCGAATGGCGCGGTAGTGCACGAACACATCCTTGCCATCGTCGCGCTGGATAAACCCATAGCCCTTTGCATCGTTGAACCACTTCACACTGCCGGTTTCGCGCGTTGCCATCTGTTTTGCTCCCACATGCTTTTTTATTGTTGAGTCAGTCGCATTGAACTGCCGAGTATAAGACAGGCTCAAAAACGATCAACTCAAGTTTACATCGCTGCTTTTTTGCCGATTTTCGGCGAATACGGCACACTACCCGCCCGAGCATCTGCTCGGTTTTTTCCACTTGAAGCAGCACGCCTATGACCCGTTCCCCGTTCCGCCGTCTGGTGTTTGGCACCTTGCGCCGACTGTTGTACCTCTGGGTTCGCTCGGAGACGATCAATCAGTCGTCCCTAACCCTTAACCTCGACCGCAGCCGACCGGTGTTTTACGTCCTGCAATCCCCTTCCATCACCGAGCTGGCCGTGGTCGACGCCGAGTGCACCAAGGCGGGCCTGCCACGGCCGGTGTTGCCGGTCAGTGTGGGCCCGCTGCTGGAGCCCGCGGCGTTCTTCTACCTCACTCCGGACCCGGATTGGCTGGGCCGCCAGGACAAGCGCGGCGCACCGCCGACCTTGACCCGCCTGGTCAACACCCTCAGCGAACATGCCGAAGAGAATGCACAAATCATTCCGGTCAGCGTGTTCTGGGGCCAGTCTCCCGAGAGCGAATCGAGCCCGTGGAAACTGCTGTTCGCCGATAGCTGGGCGGTCACCGGGCGCCTGCGCCGGCTGCTGAGCATCCTGATCCTGGGGCGCAAGACCCGGGTGCAATTCTCCGCGCCTATCAACCTGCGTGAATTGATCGAGCACAATAAAGGTCACGAACGCACGGTGCGCATGGCCCAACGGATCCTTCGGGTGCACTTTCGCAACCTGAAGACCGCCGTGATCGGCCCCGACCTGTCCCACCGGCGCAACCTGGTCAAAGGTCTGGTCAACATGCCACTGGTGCGCCAGGCCATCGCCGACGAAGCCGAGCGGGAAAAGATCAGCCCTGAAAAAGCCAAGGCCCAGGCCCTGCGCTACGGCAACGAGATCGCCTCGGACTACACCTACACCGCGATCCGCTTCCTGGAAGTGGTGCTGAGCTGGTTCTGGAACAAGATCTACGACGGGATCAAGGTCAATAACATCGAGGGTGTGCAAAAGGTTGCCCAGGGTTACGAGATCATTTACGTGCCCTGCCACCGTAGCCATATCGACTACCTGCTGCTCTCGTACCTGCTGTTCAAGAACGGCCTGACCCCGCCGCACATCGCCGCCGGGATCAACCTGAACATGCCGGTGATCGGCAGCCTGCTGCGCCGTGGCGGTGCTTTTTTCATGCGCCGTACGTTCAAGGGCAACCCGCTGTACACCTCGGTGTTCAACGAATACCTGCACACGCTGTTCACCAAGGGTTTTCCGGTGGAGTACTTCGTCGAGGGCGGCCGCTCACGCACCGGGCGCATGCTGCAGCCAAAAACCGGCATGCTGGCGATCACCCTGCGCAGTTTCCTGCGCTCCTCACGCATGCCCATCGTGTTCGTGCCGGTGTACATCGGCTATGAGCGCGTGCTCGAAGGCCGCACCTACCTGGGCGAACTGCGCGGTGCGAGCAAGAAGAAAGAGTCGATCTTCGATATTTTCAAAGTGGTCGGTGCGCTCAAGCAACGCTTTGGCCAGGTCGCCGTCAACTTCGGCGAGCCGATCAAGCTTGCGCAGTTCCTCGACACCGAACAGCCGGACTGGCGCACCCAGGAACTGGGCCCGACCTATAAACCGGCCTGGCTCAACGAAACCACCAACCGCCTCGGCGAGCAGGTGGCGCGCCATTTGAACGAAGCCGCCGCCATAAACCCGGTGAACCTGGTGGCGCTGGCGTTGCTGTCCACCACCCGCCTGGCCCTGGACGAACAGGCCATGGCGCGCCAGCTGGACCTGTACCTGGCGCTGCTGCGCCGTGTGCCGTACTCGCCACACACCACCCTGCCCGAGGGCGACGGCCTGGCGCTGATCAAGCACGTGAAGGACATGGACTTGCTGTCGGAACAGAGCGACGCCCTGGGCAAGATCCTGTACCTGGACGAGCAGAATGCCGTCCTGATGACCTACTACCGCAACAACGTGCTGCACATCTTTGCGCTGCCGGCATTACTGGCGAGTTTCTTCCAGAGCAGCTCGCGCATGAGCCGCGAACAGATCCTGCGCTACACCCGCGCGCTGTACCCCTACCTGCAATCGGAGCTGTTTATCCGCTGGTCGCTGGAGGAACTGGACAGCGTGGTCGACCAGTGGCTGGAGGCCTTTGTCGAACAGGGCCTGCTGCGCTTCGAGAAGGATGTGTACCTGCGCCCGGCGCCGAGTTCACGGCACTTCGTGCTGCTGACCCTGTTGTCCAAGAGCATCGCCCAGACCCTGCAACGCTTCTACATGGCGATCTCGCTGCTGCTCAACAGCGGCCAGAACAGCATCAGCGCCGAAGAGCTGGAAGACCTGTGCACGATCATGGCCCAGCGCCTGTCGATCCTGCATGGTCTCAACGCGCCGGAGTTCTTCGACAAGAGCCTTTTCCGACATTTCATCCAGACCCTGTTGGAGCAAGATGTGCTGCGGCGTGACGAGGCCGGCAAGCTGAGCTACCACGACTTGCTCGGCGAGCTGGCCGAAGGCGCGGCCAAGCGCGTGTTGCCGGCTGAGATTCGCCTGTCGATTCGCCAGGTGGCCCTGCACCGGGTCGATGGCGCAGACCCCGCACCGAGCGAATCCGAGGCCGTCAAACCTGAAGAAAGCCGCTAGATTGAATAGGGTGCCGGCGGGATGCCGGCGCCGCTGAAAAGGAGCTGCACCATGAAAAAGATTATCCTCCTGGGCCTTACCGCCCTGCTCGGAGCCTGCCATTCCATGTCACCCACGCCCAAGGCAAGCCTCGACGGTGAAGTGTTCTACCTGCAACGCATCGCCCTGCCACCCACCGCCACCCTGAGTGTCAGCCTGCTGGACGTGTCCCTGGCCGACGCGCCATCCGTGACCCTGGCCGAGCAGAAAGGCCCGGTCAAAGGCCAGGTGCCGCTACCGTTTCACCTGAGCTACGACCCGGCACAGGTCAAACCGGGCCACAGTTATTCGGTCAGCGCTCGCATCGAACTCGATGGCAAGCTACTGTTTATCACCACTGAACGGCACGCCGTGCAGCTCAACGGCCAGGACCCACAGCCTCTGCGCCTGCGCGTCGATGCTGTAGCCCACTGAATTCGATCATAAGGAAGCGCCCATGCTCCGCAATTCCCTTCGCTTTACCGCCCTGTGCGCCGGCCTGCTGCTGGGCGCCAACGCCATGGCCCTGGACCTTGGCAGCCTGTCCCAGGGCGACGCCTCCGGCGGCCTCAAGGACGCACTGACCCAAGGCGCGCAGATCGCCGTGAAACAGCTGGGGGTTCCCGGCGGTTTCAGCAACAACCCTGAAGTGAAGATCGGCCTGCCCGGCAAGCTCGGCAAAGTGGCCGACAAGCTGAAGATGTTCGGCATGGGTGACCAGGTCACGCAGCTGGAAACCAGCATGAACAAGGCCGCCGAAACCGCAGTGACCCAGGCTCAGCCGATCCTGGTGAACGCGGTGAAAAACATGAGCGTGACCGATGCCAAGGGCATCCTCACCGGTGGCCAGGACTCCGCCACCCAGTACCTGAACAAAAGCAGCCGTGAACAGATCCGCGCCAAGTTCCTGCCGATCGTCAAGGCAGCGACCGACAAGGTCGGTGTCGCCCAGCAATACAATGCCCTGGCCGGCAAGGCTGCGGCCTTTGGTGCGGTAGACGCCAAAAGCGCCAACGTGGAAAGCTACGTGACCGAACAAGCCCTCGACGGCCTGTTCAAGATGATCGCGCAGCAGGAAGAAACCATTCGCAAGAACCCGGCGGCGGCCGCCACCAGCCTGGCGAAAAAGGTATTTGGCGCTCTCTAGGCACTGAGCGTCCCCCTTCAACCACTGCGCCAAAGCCGCTGATCACGGGCTTTGGCGCAGTGGTTTTACGCTACGGCTTTAGCGCCCCATGGGAAACAGAGGCCTGTCGGGCATCGGATACTGGCACACCGGATAGGGATGCTGGTGACCGTGCCCAGGTCTTACAGGCAGGGAATGGCCGAAGGTTGGCTGATTTGAGTATTCCCGTTTCGGCCGTACACTCATTTGTTGCGGGTTCGATGACAAGGTGTTGCCCAGCAACGCCCCGAGAAACGCACCTTTGAATGCCGCAACGTCTGAAAATTTGAACATTCGATACTCCCTAAGATGATTGGAACAGGTTCGAACTGCCCTGGGGCAGAGCCGAGTCCTGTGCCTGTCCATCAGGCACCTCTGAGTGGAGTAAAAAATTCAGACGTTCCCTGTGCGCCGATGCCCGATTGCATCCGCATGTAAGCAGTCAGTGCAACACCGACTCCGCCAGTCGGCCCATCATGAGGGTGGCGAAGCAGCAGATTGCGATGGATGCCGCCCGGTTGATCCGCAGAGGCGTCAGCCAGGCCTTCTGCAGCCTTTCAAAACGGCTGCCCAGCACAATCCAGGCGGACCCCACCGGCACGACCACCAGCGCCAGCGTCGTCATGAACGCGACATACTCCGGCAATGCCACAAAGGTGTTGGCTGGCGCGATGAACGACACGATCAGCAACCCTTTGGGGTTCATCACGGTCATCCAGAAGAAATACCCGCCGGAGAAACGGTCGCGCCCCGGTTCGATGGCGCTGTGCTTGCGCTGCCACAGTTTGAACGAGACATACAGCAGGTAGCAGGCCGCAGCCAGCTGTGTGGCCTTCAACGCCCACGGTGAGTAGGCCGCTAGGTAGAGCAGCGCCACACCCCACACCGACACCTGCAGCACGTAAGCCAGGCATTCGACCAGGGCCAGCGTCCAGGACGCCCGGTACCCGAACAACACCCCGGCCCGAAACAGCAGGGTGTTGGTCGGGCCAGGGGCAAGCAACAGCAAGATCAGGGCTGAAACGGTGGCCAGCATGATTACGCGACGTCCTTCCTCACTCGGAACCACGCAGCATACAGGGCTGGAAGGAACAATAGGGTCAGGGCCGTCGCCACGATCAACCCACCCATGATCGCCACGGCCATCGGCCCGAAGAACACACTGCGCGACAGTGGAATCATCGCCAGCACCGCCGCGAGGGCGGTCAGCACAATCGGCCGGAAACGACGCACGGTGGCCTCGATGATCGCCTGCCACGGTGCCAGCCCGGCCTTGATGTCCTGTTCGATCTGATCCACCAGGATGACCGAGTTGCGCATGATCATCCCGGACAGCGCGATGGTGCCCAGCATGGCAACAAAACCGAACGGCTGACGGAACACCAGCAGGAACAAGGTCACGCCGATCAAGCCCAGCGGTGCCGTGAGAAACACCATGGCGGTGCGCGAGAAACTGCGCAGCTGCAACATCAGCAACGTCAGCACCACCACGATAAACAGCGGCACGCCGGCTTTCACCGAGTTCTGCCCGCGCGCCGAGTCTTCAACCGTACCGCCGACGTCCAATAAGTAACCGTCCGGCAGCTCGGCGCGCACGCCTTCCAGGGTCGGCAGAATCTGCTGGACCAGCGTCGCCGGCTGTTCCTTGCCATAAATATCGGCGCGGATAGTGACCGTAGGCAGACGATTGCGGTGCCAGATGACACCCTCCTCGAAACCGTACTCCAGGGTGGCGATCTGCGACAGCGCCACGCTTTGGCCGTTGTCGGTCGGCACCGCCAGACTCGGCAGCAATGACAGCTCGGTACGCTCATGCACGGTGCCGCGCAGGAGGATTTCGATCAGCTCATTGTCTTCCCGATACTGGCTCACGCTGGAACCGGTCAGGGAGCTTTGCAGGAATTTCGCCAGGCTCGCCGTGCTCACGCCCATGGCGCGTGCGCGGTCCTGGTCGATATTCAGGTAGACGATTTTGCTCGGTTCTTCCCAATCCAGGTGCACGTTGACCACGTGGGCATTTTCGCGAACCTTGGCCGCCACTTTCCGCGCCAGCGCACGCACCTCCTCGATGTGCTCACCGGTCACGCGAAACTGCACCGGGTACCCCACGGGCGGGCCGTTTTCCAGACGCGTGACGCGCGAGCGCAAGTCGGGGAATTGTTCGTTGAGGGTTTCGATCAGCCAGGTGCGCAGGGTTTCGCGCTCTTCGATGGTCTTCGCCAACACCACAAACTGGGCAAAGCTCGCGGCCGGCAACTGCTGGTCGAGAGGCAGGTAGAAACGCGGCGAGCCGGTGCCGACATACGCCACATAGTTATCGATGCCGGCATGCTCCTTGAGCAAGCCCTCCAGGCGCTTGACTTGGTCGGCGGTGTTGCTCAGGGAGGCGCCTTCGGCGAGTTTCAGGTCGACCATCAATTCCAGGCGGCCCGACGCCGGAAAGAACTGTTGCGGTACGAAGCGAAACAGCGCAACCGAGCCGACAAACAACAACAGCGTCAGCATGATCACGGTTTTACGCCGGCGCACGCACCACTCCACCAAACGCCTTACCCGCTGATAGAAAGGGGTGCCGTAGGGATCCGGGCCATCGGCACCGTGCTTGGCTGCATGAATCTTCGCCAGGTCCGGCAGGAGTTTTTCCCCCAGGTACGGCACAAAAACCACGGCGGCGACCCACGATGCCAGCAAGGCGATGGTCACCACCTGGAAGATCGAACGGGTGTATTCACCGGTGCTCGACTGCGCGGTGGCAATCGGCAGGAAGCCGGCGGCGGTGATCAGCGTGCCAGTGAGCATCGGGAACGCTGTGCTGGTCCAGGCGAAACTCGCGGCCTTGAGTCGGTCGTAACCCTGCTCCATTTTGATCGCCATCATTTCCACGGCGATGATCGCGTCGTCCACCAGCAACCCCAGGGCCAACACCAGTGCGCCCAGGGATATCTTGTGCAGGCCGATGCCGAGGTAATACATGGTGGCAAAGGTCATCGCCAGCACCAGCGGAATCGCCAGGGCCACCACCATGCCGGTGCGTACGCCGAGGGAAAAAAAGCTCACCAACAATACGATCGCCAACGCTTCAGCCAGCACGCGGACGAACTCGCCGACACTGGTTTTCACCGCCGCCGGCTGATCCGACACCTTGCGCAGTTCCATGCCCGCCGGAAGGTTCTTCTGCAACCGTGCGAATTCGGTTTCCAGGGCCTTGCCCAGCACCAGGATATCGCCGCCGTCGCGCATGGCCACGGCCAGGCCGATGGCATCGGCCCCCATGTAGCGCATGCGCGGTGCGGGTGGATCGTTGAAGCCACGGTGAATATCGGCCACATCACCGATGCGGAAGGTACGGTCGCCCACGCGAATCGGGAAGCTGCGGATCTCGTCCACGCTCTTGAAGTTGCCCGACACGCGCAGTTGCACGCGCTCGCTCGGGGTTTCAAAAAAGCCCGCGGTAGACACCGCGTTCTGCTCCTGCAAGGCCTGTTGCACCGCGGCCAGCGGCAAGCCCAGGGTGGCAAGCTTGACGTTGGACAGCTCGATCCAGATCTTCTCGTCCTGCAGCCCCAGCAGTTCGACCTTGCCCACATCCGCTACGCGTTGCAGCTGAATCTGGATGCGGTCGGCGTAGTCCTTGAGTACGGCATAGTCAAAACCATCACCGGTCAAGGCGTAGATATTGCCGAAGGTGGTGCCGAACTCATCGTTGAAAAACGGCCCCTGGATATCCGGCGGCAAGGTCTGGCGGATGTCGCTGATTTTCTTGCGCACCTGGTACCACAACTCGGGAATCTGCGCCGAGTGCATCGAGTCCCGCGCCATGAAGGTGACCTGGGACTCGCCGGGCCGCGAGAAGGAGACGATGCGCTCGTAGTCGCCGGTCTCCATGAGTTTTTTCTCGATACGCTCGGTGACCTGGCGCGACACCTCCTGGGCCGTGGCCCCCGGCCAGTTGGTCTTGATCACCATGGCCTTGAAGGTGAACGGCGGGTCTTCGCTCTGCCCCAGCTTGGTGTAGGACAAGGTGCCGACCACCGCCAGCAGAATCATCAGGAACAGTACGATCTGGCGATTGCGCAGCGCCCATTCGGAAAGATTGAAACCCATCGGGGACTACTCCTTGGCCGCCAGATTCACCACACGATTGGCACGGTCCACGGGGCGTACTTGCTGGCCCTCATGCAACACGTGCACACCCGCTGCGATCACCCAGTCCGTGGGCGCGAGGCCTTCCAGCACGGGAACGGTCTTTTCACCGAAAGCGCCGATGCGCACCGGGGTGCGCTTGAGGGTGCTGTCCGGCTGCACGCGCCAGACGTAGGACGCGCCATTCTCCGCACTCAGGGCTGATAACGGCACCGACAGCGGCACCACGCCCTCGGCCTGGATGAAGACGCGGGCGCTCTGGCCCAGTTCCGCCGGGACTTTTGCGCCACTGAACGCTACGCGGGCAGCGAAGGTGCGCGACTTCGGATCCGCTGCCGGCGAGAGTTCGCGAATGCGCCCGGCGAAGCGTTGGTCAGGCTGGCTCCATAGCTCGACCGACACCGGCTGGCCGATCTTGAAGCGACCAAAGCCTTGCTCCGGCAAGCTGATCAGCACTTCGCGCTCGCCATCGGTGGCCAGGGTGAACACGGTCTGGCCGGCAGCGACCACCTGACCGACTTCCACCGCACGCCTGGCCACCACGCCATCCTGGGGCGCGCGCAGCACCGCGTAGCCGGTCTGGTTGCTGGCTACGTCGAATTCGGCCTTGATCTGCTTGAGGCGTGCTTCACCCGCTCGGTAGAGGTTTTCGGAATTGTCGTACTGGGAACGGCTGACCATCTGACGGTCCATCAGGGTCTTGTAGCGATCCCGCTCCGCGCGCACCAGGCTCAGGTTGGCCTCGGCGGCCGCCACCTGGGCGCGGGTGGCCTCCAATTGCAGGCGCACATCCTGGGGGTCCAGTTCAGCCAGCGGCTGGTTGGCCTTGACGCGTTCGCCCTCCTCCACCAGGCGTTTGCTCACCTTGCCAGCGATGCGAAAGGCCAAGTCCGGCTCGTAGCGGGCGCGTACTTCACCGGGGTAACTGTCGGACGACTGCACCGCCGGTTGCGGTTGCACCACCATGGCTGGGCGGACGCTGGTCTGGCTCGTTTCTTCGTGGCCGCAGGCGGACAGGAGGACTACCAGGCTGAGAGGCAACGCAAGAGGCAGGAAAGTGCTGCGCATGCTGAAGGACCTTTCGCAAATGGAGCTAGGAATAATTATACTGGCCAGTATGTTATTAATACCAAACTCACCAGTCCAGTATTAACTGAAAATGTCCGACAATCCTGTAAACACCAATAGCCCCGGGCGTCCCAAGGACATGGCAAAACGCCAGGCGATTCTCGACGCGGCGAAAATCCTGTTCTTGAGTAACGGGTATGCCAATACCAGCATGGACGCTGTGGCGCTGGCGGCCGGCGTGTCGAAACTGACCGTCTACAGCCACTTCACCGACAAGGAAACCTTGTTCACCGCCGCCGTGGTCGCCACGTGCGAGGAACAATTGCCGGTGATGTATTTCGAACTGCCCGTCGACGTTCCGGTGGAGACGGTGCTGCTGAATATCGCGCGCAGATTCCATCGACTGGTCAACAGCGAAGAGTCAGTGAACCTGCATCGCCTGATGATGACCACCGGCAATCAGGACGTGAAGCTGTCACAGATCTTCTTCGAAGCCGGCCCCATGCGCATGCTGCAAGGCATGGAACGCCTGCTCAGCCGCATCGACCAGAGCGGCGCCCTGCGCATCGAAAAACCGTTTACCGCAGCGGAGCACTTCTTTTGCCTGCTCAAGGGCACGGCGAACTTCTGCTTGCTGTATGGCTGCGGCGGGCAACTGAGTGATGAAGCCGCCGAAGCGCATGTGCAGGATGTGGTGGGGTTGTTTATGCGGGCGTATCGGCCCTGAATATTTCATTGCCTGGGCGGACGTCATCGCGGGCAAGCCCGGCTCCCGCGGGGGATTGCATTCCAATATGGGAGCTGGCTTGCCTGCGATAAGGCCCTCAAGACCAGTGAAGAATCAGGGCTTGAGCGCTTTCTTGGGGTAGATGTCATACCGGCTGGACTTGCCGTCCAGGGCATGGCTCGGCTTGGGGCCGTCGATGCACGGCGCCTTGCGCGGGCGCTTGACCACCACCCGGTGGCTGGCCAATGCCAGCGCGGCGGCCAACAGGGCCGGGGCGTCCGGGTCATCGCCGACCAAGGGGCGGAACAGGCGCATTTCCTTCTTCACCAGTGCGGTTTTCTCACGGTGCGGGAACATCGGGTCAAGGTAGATCACCTGGGGTGGCTCGCCTTCCCAGTTGCGCATCACGTCAATGGAGTTGCCCTTGAGCAGCGTCATGCGCGCCACGATCGGCGCCACCTCGAAATCTTCGGCTGCGCGCGCCAGCCCGTCTTCCAACAACGCGCCGATCAACGGCTGACGCTCGATCAGGCTCATTTCGCAGCCCAGGCTGGCCAGCACAAATGCATCCTTGCCCAACCCCGCCGTGGCGTCCAGCACCCGGGGACGCACGCCTTGGGCAATGCCGACAGCCTTGGCGATCATCTGCCCGCTGCCACCGCCGTACAGCCTTCGGTGCGCAGCGCCGCCTTCGACGAAATCCACCCGCACCGGTCCCGGCGCGTCAGGCCCAAGCTGTTGCAGTTGCAAGCCGTGCTCCCCGACTTGCAGGGAAAAGTCGGCATCCGCCAGCTGTAACGGCAAGCCAAGCTGTGCGGCCCACTGCTCGGCACGGGCCTGGAAACCTTCGGCCAATGCCTGGACCTGGATGCGGCTGGCCGCGGGTTGCTCACTCATCAATCGCTACGCTCAAAAATATTAAGGATCGGCAAACTGCGGCCGATAAAAACAACAGTCAGGTATTTTGCCAGAGCTGAGCGTCGACCGAAAAAAATGTCAGACATTCTTCCCCTTACCATCGGCGTATTGCCGACCCACAACCACTACGGCCTGCGCAATACTCAAGCGCTGGCCGGCGTGAGTCATGTGTGGCAGGACTTCTTCGCCCGTGCGCTGGCCGAGCAGTTGGGCGAAGCCCCCGGCGAACTCGCGGTACAGGCGCCTGCACCGGTGGACCCGGCGGTAGAACCCAACGCCGGTGCCGACCTGCTGTCGCAGATCCTGACCCAGCGCGAATGCGACGTGAAAGACACCGAAATCGTGCCGCCCGAGCCGTTGTTCCTGCCCATCGCCGAATTCGAAACCGAGCTGCTGCCACCGGCGGCCACGCCGTTCCCGCCTGAAGAAATCGCCGCCCAACAGCGCCAGCAGAATTTCGAAAGCGGCTGGGTGCGCCCTATCGTGCTCACCGCAGGCCAACCCCTGCCGGAACCCGGCCCGGCGCCGGAACCTTATCCATTGCACCTGCCCATCGCCGAGTTCGAACTGGACCTGCTGCCACCGGCCGCCACGCCCTACTCCAGCGAAGAGTTGGTGGCGCAACAGAAAGCCTTGGACTTCGACTACTACTGGGCGCGTCCGCTGGTCACCCAGAACCTGCGTCTGGACGCTTGAGATTCAGCGACACACCCTGTCCAAGTGGAAATGGTTGCGGTGCGCGGCGTTGTAGTCCGGGCTCAGCATCACATTGAAATCATCGCAGGCACCCTCGCTCAACCCTTGAAGAACTGGTTGGCCTGGCTGAACGGCATCTTGCGCTCGTTGAAGGTGAAAGTGCCCAACGCAGAGATCTCCTGCGCCGCGCGATAAAACTCGCCATAAGCCGCCAGCGCCAACGCCGAACCGACGCTGATACGCCGCACACCCAGGTCGCTCAACTGCGCCACGCTCAGGTTCAAGCCGCCGGACATCAACACGTTCACCGGTTTCGGCGCGACGGCCTTGACCACTGCCAGCACTTCTTCGGCACTGCGCAACCCCGGCGCATACAGCACGTCGGCACCGGCTTCGGCGTAGGCTTGCAAGCGGCGAATGGTGTCAGGCAAATCCAGGCGACCATGCAGGAGGTTTTCCGCACGGGCCGTCAGCATGAACGGGAACGGCAAGCTGCGGGCTGCCGCAACAGCGGCTTCGACACGCTCGACGGACAAGTCGAAGGCATAGATCGGATCAGCCGCACGGCCGCTGGCGTCTTCAATGGAACCGCCAACGAGGCCCACGGCAGCGGCGCTCAGGATGGTCCGGGCACAACCTTCGGGGGTGTCACTGAAGCCGTTTTCCAGATCAGCGGCCACCGGCAGCGCGGTGGCTCGGGCGATGGCGCCGGCATTGTTCAGTGTGTCCTCCAGGGATAGCGCGCCCTCCGCATCGGGCCGCCCGAGGCTGAACGCAAGGCCCGCGCTGGTGGTGGCCAGGGCTTCAAAGCCGAGGCTGGCAAGCATGATGGCGGAACCGGCGTCCCAGGGGTTGGGCATCACGAACGCACGGTCGCGCTCGTGCAGGGCCTTGAAGGTTTCGGCGCGAAGGGTTTGAGCATCCATGACATACTCCTGGCGGGAAAAGGAGCCTTAGAGTAACCCCAGTTGCTGCACTTCGGGCTCTCGATTCAACACGGGCAACGGCGGCAGGCCCGGTAGGCGAGCCATGAGTTGATCGTGAAAACGCAGCGCCAATTGCGCCGCCAGGCGGTTATCCGAGGTGTGCAGGAACACGTAGGGCGTACGGCCCTCTTCGATCCAGCCAGCGATTTTTTCCACCCACGGGATCAGGAACGGGTCGTTGGCTTCCAACTCCGGGTGGCCGATAAAGCGCACTTGGGGAAACTGCGTCAGGGCCGCTGGCCGTGGTGGCACCTTGGGCTTTTTAGCTTGGGCGTGCAGGACGGCGGCTGATGTGGAGGTGCAACTGAACAATGCACGCGGGTCCAGGCAGATGCGCTCCACACCGCGATCACGCAGCAGTCGGTTGAGCATGCGCTCGGCATCGCCCTTGGCGAAGAACTCCGGGTGGCGCACCTCCACGGCCATGGGGCGTTCAAGACCGTCGATAAATCCTGCCAGCTCAGCCAGGCGTTGCGGTGCAAACCCGGCGGAGAGTTGCAACCACAGCGGCGAAACCCGCTCGCCCAGCGGACTCATCAAACCGACAAAACTTTCTGCCGCTGGCAGTTGCTCGCGCAAATCGCCGCCATGGCTGATGTCGCCGGGAAACTTGGCGGTGAAGCGAAAGTCAGCCGGCATGATCTCGGCCCAGCGCTGCACGGTGGCCGCCGACGGGCGAGCATAGAAGGTAGTGTTGCCTTCGACGGCGTTGAAAACCTGGGAATATAACGAGAGGTAGTCGCTGGAACGGGCATCGGCGGGATACAGATATTCACGCCAGGCGTTTTCGCTCCAGGACGGACAACCGAGGTAGTAAGGCAATCGCATCAGATGTGGATGTCGAGGCCCAGCACTTCCATATCCCATTCGACAAAACCGGCGGTGGTCAGGTAGCTGGCCAAGGCGGTGGCGACGCTTTTGCTCATGGAGCGCGGGAAGACCATGTCTTGCTGGCGGGCAGGCAGGCCACTGGTGCGTGCGCTGTGGGCATTCGACTGCGCATCGGCCTGGACTTCGATGAAGTCCGGCGAATCCTCGACGGAATCGTCCACCATGACGTTCGCCTTACGCGGCTTGCGTTTGATGGGGTAGGACTGTGAGGAAAAGCCGTCTATACGCATGGATGCGAACTCGGTATCAGTGATGGCATTTTAATGGCGCAATCCGTAGCGCGCAAATGCTCTGGTGATAACTAGAACACATAATTCGAAAAAGGTTTAAAACGGGGGGCAAATTCTGACGATTGGTGATTTTTGCACCAAATTGCCATCATTTTTGGCGTCAAATAATCCCGCGTTCCGCCTTGGTCTGCGCGACTTTATCGCGCAGGTAAACCGGTGCAGCCTGGTCGGCTGCAATCGCCTCGCCGCGCGCGAAGGCAAAGCGCGCCAGGGTCAACAAGTCTTCAGCGTGGGGCAACATCGCCGCATCCTGACCCACCAACGGCACCGCGATGCGTTCACCATAACCCCAGCCGGTGCCCGCGCCGAACCAGCCGCCGCTGGCATCGGCAGGCAACGCCGATGCCTGCGGCGGCTGCACAGCTTCCTCGCCGACCAGGCGCATCTCGCCTGCCACTTCGCGGTAGCAACCCCAATAGACTTCATCCATGCGTGCATCGATGGCCGCGGCGACCTGGTGGGCACCGTGCTCGCGCAGCGCGCGCTGGGCCAGCATGGCGAGATTGGAGATCGGCAACACCGGGCGCTCCAGGGCAAAGGCCAGGCCCTGCACCACGCCAATGGCGATGCGCACACCGGTAAAGGCGCCCGGACCACGGCCAAATGCGATGGCATCGACCGCCGCCAGGGTGGTGCCGGCGTCCTGCAACAGCTGCTTGATCATCGGCAACAGCTTTTGCGCATGCAGGCGCGGGATCACCTCGTAGTGACTCGTAACCTTGCCATCGTGCAGCAAGGCAACGGAACAAGCTTCAGTCGCGGTGTCCAGGGCCAGCAGGGTGCTCATCGGTGTAGGTGTCCAAGTCGAAAAAAAGTGCGCCAGTATAAACAACAACGGCCCGCAAGCGGGCCGTTATCCGTGAAGCCAGTCGAGGGATCAGCTCAGTGCTTGCAGCACTTTGGCGGTGATCGCTTCCACCGAGCCGACGCCAGGAATGTGGCTGTACTTCGGCTTGCCCTGGGCGGCGGACAGCTTCTGGTAGAAGTCCACCAGCGGCTTGGTCTGGGAATGGTAGACCGACAGGCGATGACGCACGGTTTCTTCGGTATCGTCCTTGCGCTGCACCAGGTCTTCGCCGGTCACATCGTCCTTGCCTTCAACCTTTGGCGGGTTGTAGACGGTGTGGTACACGCGGCCGGAGGCTTCGTGAACACGGCGGCCCGCGATACGCTGCACGATTTCTTCGTCTTCAACTGCGATTTCAACCACGGCGTCCAGCTCGACGCCGGCGGTCACCAGGGCTTCAGCCTGGGGAATGGTGCGCGGGAAGCCGTCGAACAGGAAGCCGTTGGCGCAATCCGGCTGCGCGATACGGTCCTGGACCAGGGCGATGATCAGGTCATCGGAAACCAGGCCACCGGCATCCATGATGCTCTTGGCTTTGACGCCCAGCTCGGTGCCTGCTTTTACCGCAGCGCGCAGCATGTCGCCGGTGGAGATTTGTGGAATGCCGAATTTTTCAGTGATGAACTTTGCCTGAGTACCTTTACCGGCCCCGGGAGCTCCCAGCAGAATGACGCGCATCGATGTGCTCCTCAATTTTTTATAGAGATGACGCTCGGATTCGCCGCGTGGGGCCAATCTCGGAAATTTTGGGTCCAGGCCGCACAAACGGCCAAAGGCTGATCAAGATACACAGCAGGCCCTAACCACACAAGCCGCCGAAAGTCGCAGTTCCCCGCGTCGTGCCTGCCTCTCGAGTCGGCTATGCCCAGGCGCAACCCGCTCGCAAAAACGCAGGTCGTCCGTTTCCGGGCGACCTGCGGGGTTGATCTGCAAGCCCTTGAGAATGCGAAAGAAACCCTAGCCGGTGTTGCGCAAACCGGCGGCGATACCGGCCACAGACACCAGCAGCGCCTGTTCCAGAGGGCTGTCCTGCGCGGCTTCCTGGCGACGGGAACGCGCCAGCAGTTCTGCCTGCAACAGGTGCAACGGGTCGAGGTAGGTGTTGCGCAGGCTGATGAACTCCAGGGTCTCGGGGCTATGGGCCAGCAGCTGCGACTGGCCGGTCAGGCCAAGTACCACGTCGCACGCCTGCGACAATAGGTCGCGTAAGTGCGCACCCAATGGCAACAGGTCCGGCTGCACCAGACGCTCGTCATACAGCAGCGCGATATCCGCATCGGCCTTGGCCAGCACCATTTCCAGCATATCGATGCGTGTACGGAAGAACGGCCACTGCTCGCGCATCTGCCCCAGCAACTCGCCTTCGCCACGGGCCAGGGCCTTGCTCAACGCCGCTTCCCAGCCGAGCCAGGCGGGCAGCATCAGGCGGGTCTGGGTCCAGCCGAAAATCCACGGAATGGCACGCAGGCTTTCGATGCCACCCGCACGACGCTTGGCCGGACGACTGCCCAAGGGCAGGCGCCCCAGTTCCTGCTCCGGGGTGGACTGGCGGAAGTACTCGACAAACTGCGGATGCTCGCGCACCACGGCACGATAGGCGCTCACCCCATCCGCCGCCAACTCGTCCATCAGGTGACGCCAGGCCGGCTCCGGTGGCGGCGGTGGCAACAGAGTCGCCTCCAATACAGCGGCAAGGTAAAGGTTGAGGTTCTGCTCGGCGATGTCCGGCAGGCCGAACTTGAAGCGGATCATCTCGCCCTGTTCAGTGGTGCGGAAACGCCCCGCCACCGAACCCGGAGGTTGCGACAGGATCGCCGCATGCGCCGGGCCACCGCCACGGCCTACGGTGCCACCACGGCCATGGAACAACAGCAATTCCACCTGTTGCTCGCGGCAGATATCCACCAGCCGTTCCTGGGCGCGGTACTGTGCCCAGGCCGCTGCAGTGGTGCCGGCATCCTTGGCCGAGTCCGAATAGCCGATCATCACTTCCTGCGGGCCTTGCAACCGCGCGCGGTAGCCCGGCAGCAGCAACAACTGTTCGATCACCGGACCGGCGTTATCCAGGTCGGCCAGGGTTTCGAAGAGCGGCACCACACGCATCGGCCGCTGCACGCCCGACTCCTTGAGCAGCAGTTGCACCGCCAGCACATCCGACGCTGCACCCGCCATGGAGATGACATAGGAGCCCAGGGAGGCCGCCGGCGCTGCGGCGATTTCCTTACAGGTGTCGAGCACTTCGGCGGTGTCCGCCGAGGGTTTGAAATAGCCCGGCAACAACGGTCGGCGGTTTGCCAACTCGTCCATCAGAAAGCGGATGCGCGCGTCTTCGTCCCAGTCCTCGTAGCGACCCAGGCCCAGGTAATCGGTGATCTCGGTCATGGCCGCGCAATGGCGGGTGGAGTCCTGACGCACATCCAGGCGCACCAGGAACAGGCCGAACGTCACCGCGCGACGCAGACAATCGAGCAACGGGCCGTCGGCGATCACCCCCATGCCGCATTCATGCAGCGACTGGTAGCACAGCTCCAGCGGTTCGAGCAGGTCACGGTTGTCTTGCAGTACCTCGACCGGTGCCGGTGTACTGCTGCTCAACGCGGTGTGCGCCCACTGGCGCGTGGCGCGCAAGCGTTCGCGCAGTTGCTTGAGCAAGGCGCGATAAGGCTCGACGCTGTCCCCCACCCGCGCCTGCAACGCCGGGCTGGCTTGCTGCATCGACAGTTCCGAGGCGAGGTGGTCGACGTCGCGCAGGTACAGGTCAGCCGCCATCCAGCGCGCCAGCAGCAGCACTTCGCGGGTGACCGGCGCCGTCACGTTCGGGTTGCCGTCACGGTCGCCGCCCATCCACGAAGCAAAGCGGATCGGTGCCGCTTCCAGAGGCAGATGCAGCCCGGTGGCGGCGTGCAGCGCCTGGTCGGCCTTGCGCAAATAATTGGGCACGGCGTGCCACAGCGAATGCTCGATCACCGCAAAGCCCCATTTGGCTTCGTCCACAGGGGTAGGCCGGGTGCGGCGGATTTCTTCGGTGTGCCAGGCTTCGGCGATCAGGCGTTGCAGGCGCTGGCGAATCTGTTCGCGCTCGGCCTGGGTGAGGTCACGGTGATCCTGCAGCGCCAACTGCGCGGCAATCGCATCGTATTTCTGGATCAGGGTGCGCCGCGCCACTTCGGTGGGGTGGGCGGTGAGGACCAGCTCGATCTCAAGGCGCCCCAACTGACGGGCGAGGGATTCGTCGCTATGACCTTCGCCTTGCAGCCGGGCCAGCAGCTCAGGCAAAACGCGGGACTCGAACGGCGCAGGTTGCGATTCATCCCGCCGATGGATCAACTGATACTGCTCGGCAATGTTGGCGAGGTTCAGGAACTGGTTGAACGCCCGGGCGACCGGTAGCAGTTCATCCTCTTGCAACTGATTGAGGCTGGCACTCAGTTCGTCGCCAGCGCCGCGCCGGTCCGCCTTGGCGCCTTTACGGATCTGCTCGATCTTGTCGAGAAATTCATCGCCGTACTGCTCTCGAATGGTGTTGCCCAACAGCTCACCCAGCAGGTGAACATCCTCACGCAAGCGTGCATCGATATCACTCATCAGCCAATCTCCAGCCAGAAATCCGGGACGCGCAAGTGTTGCAGAGTGCCGCCCGCGCCCGTTTCTGACAAGACTTTAAACCTTGTGGCTTGCAGCTAGTCTCAACAGTAAGTCGCCGCGTTATCCACGCAGGCGATGGGTCACTCATCACCGCCTGCGACCGCGGGCTTTATTGAGGTTGCCATGAAAATCCGAGAATTGGCCCAGCACTGGGAAGAAACCGCCAAGGGTCGTTTGACCAAGACCGAATACGCCATCCACCTGGACATGGAAGCCGCCGCCCGGCTGGCGGCCATCGCCGAAATGTACCCCAAGCGCCATCCCGAGGAACTGCTCGGCGAGTTGATCGGCGCCGCCCTGGAAGAGCTGGAAGCCAGCTTTCCCTATATCAAGGGCCAGCAGGTGATCGCCACCGATGAAGAGGGTGATCCGTTGTACGAAGACGTCGGCCCGACGCCGCGCTTTTTGACCCTTTCGCGCCGCTATCTGCAGGATCTGTCAGCGAGCGCCGACGAACAGAAACACTGAGACATTTCTTCAACCCCCCTGTATTCCGGGCCTTTCGCAGGCCCGGTGTACCGCTGCGCAACGCAGAAGTTCCATTTTTTCCCACTGACCTGTCAGTCAAAAAATTTTTTTAGGCAAATCGCCATCTTCTCTGAACTATTCAAAAAAGCCTCCGGTCACACCGAATAAGCCATCACTTGGAACAGCCGTTTGAAAGGTGTCACGCGCCACTGCCGGACCCGCAATCGCTGACCGCCTGAGATGGATGTCGATGTTTTTCAGGAGTTACCCAATGGAGTTGAAGACGATGAAGACCAGCACTGCCAAATCCTCGTTTAACCATCTGCGCGGGCTCAAATTGGCCGCGTTGGCAATCGGCACCAGCTTCGTTCTGGCTGGCTGCGCCGGCAACCCTCCGACCGAGCAATACGCGGTGACCCAGTCTGCGGTGAACAGCGCCGTCAGCGCCGGCGGCACCGAGTTCGCGGCGGTGGAAATGAAGTCGGCCCAGGACAAGCTCAAGCAAGCCGAGATCGCCATGCACGACAAGAACTACGACGAAGCCCGTCGCCTGGCCGAACAAGCCGAGTGGGACGCCCGCGTCGCAGAGCGCAAGGCCCAGGCCGCCAAGGCTGAACAGGCTGTGAAGGACTCCCAGAAAGCTGTTCAGGAGCTGCGTCAGGAAGGCATGCGCCCGGCTGCTATCCAGCAGAAATAAGCCGCCGCCCCTGATTGCACTGCACCCGATATCGAATTGAAAGGACGACACGACTATGCGTAAACAATTGATGATCCCTGCCCTGCTGGCGATGAGCGTTGCCCTGGCGGCGTGCTCCACCCCGCCAAACGCAAACCTGGAAAACGCACGGACCAACTTCTCGGCCCTGCAAGCCAACCCGCAAGCGACCAAAGTGGCGGCCCTGGAAACCAAGGACGCCAGTGAGTGGCTGGATAAGGCTGACAAAGCCTACCGCGACCGCGAAGACCAGAAGAAAGTCGACCAGTTGGCGTACCTGACCAACCAGCGCGTTGAGGTGGCCAAAGACACCATCGTGCTGCGCGAATCCGAAGCCAAGCTGAAAAACGCCGGCGACGAACGTGCCCGCGCTCTGCTCGAAGCCCGTGACGCACAGATCAAGCAACTGCAAGACAGCCTGAACGCCAAGCAGACCGATCGCGGTACCCTGGTGACCTTCGGTGATGTGCTGTTCGCCACCAACAAGTCCGACCTGAAATCCAGCGGCCTGGTGAACATCAACAAGCTGGCGCAATTCCTTCAGGAAAATCCGGATCGCCAGGTGATCGTCGAGGGCTACACCGACAGCACCGGCAGCGACTCGTACAACCAGAGCCTGTCGGAGCGTCGCGCGGCTTCGGTGCAGGTCGCACTGATCAAAATGGGCGTGGACCCACGCCGCATCGTGACCACCGGTTACGGCAAGGAATACCCGGTGGCCGATAACGGCAGCGTATCGGGTCGCGCCATGAACCGTCGTGTGGAAGTGACCATTTCCAACGACAACCAGCCGGTCAAGCCACGTTCTTCCGTGGTCAACTGATCGACCCGCGCTGAATGAAAAAAACCACCGGAAACGGTGGTTTTTTTTGGTCAATAGGTGATGGGGCCCGGGCTCTCTGCACGCTCTGAAAAATCGGGTTTAAGCGTGGGCAGTTCGTCGTCGCACGGCTCCTGCAACCAGTCGAGGATAAGCCCTTTGCAGCTTTCTACGGACTGATGCGTCCTGGCCATCTCTAACATTCTACCGATCGGATCATTCAGCACCGTGGGTCTCCTGGGCGCGCTATGGATAGGTGACCACTCAATCACCGTGATCGGCCAATGAGTGGTGTCTTGCGCCAGTTGGTTCCAAATATTTCCGAAATGGAATCAGGGCTGCAATTGCGGGGTTTCCTGGCCCATGCAGCGCACAGCCTGCTTCTTGTTGTTGACCAGCACACCCGTAAGGCCTTTTTGCTCGGTGTCGAACATCACCAGCACGCCATCGATGCACTGCGCCACTTGCGCAGCCGGGGTCAGGGAGACCTTGTAATCCTCCCCCGGAACGGTCTTGAGCATGGTGAACTCACTGAGCAGCAACGCATCTTCCGGCTTGGCGAAGTGCAGGTAGCCGTAGTACCAGAGGCATCCGACGGTACCGATGATGGTGCCGATACCGGTGAGGATCAGCGGGATCATGTTGCGTTCTTCGCTCATTGCGGGCTCTCTGATGCGTCAGCTTTAGGAAGGGGATAATTCGGAATTTCGCCCAGGCGGCGCAGGCCGTCGAAATGCTGCGGGTCGTCCAGATAACGCAGCATCACGGTTTGCCAGGTCTTGTCGGCAAATGTCTGCACATGCCCGCCCCGGGTCAGTTGCAGGACCCTCGGCGGCGGCGCGGCCTGGTACAGCCGAATGCCATTGGCCACCGGCACAATCGGGTCATCCAGGCTGTGAAACAACAACTTCGGCACACCCGTCAGTTGAGGCATGGTGCGGATCGCACTGTCGGCGTCCGGCACCAGCCATGACAGGGGTACCTGCAACGGCCATGTTAACCAGGAGGTACTCAGGGCGAATTGTCCTACGTCACGATAACTGGCCGGTACGCCGTCCAACACCAGCGCCTTGAGCTGCGCCTGACGCTGCGGGTGTTCTGCCAGGTAATGCACCGCCAACGCGCCGCCCAGGCTCTGGCCCAGCACGATCAGCGGCTGGCCTTGGGTTTCGGGGGCCGTGTCGACCCAGTTGAATGCAGCATCGATATCCTGATAGATCGCCGGCAGCGACGGCTTGCCTTCCGACAGCCCGTAACCGCGATAGTCGAGCAGCAGCACCTGATAGCCCTGCTCCGGCAACCACCAACTGCCGCCGAGGTGCCAGGCGAGATTGCCGCCATTGCCATGCAGGTGCAGCACCGTGCCCTTGAGCGGTACGCCGGCCTTGGCCGGCAGCCACCAGGCATGCAGCTTCACGCCGTCAGCGGTGGTGAGGGTGACATCACGGTAGGCCAGGCGGGCTTTATCCGGTGTGAACGGCAGGCCCGGTTCGGGGTAGAACAGCAGCGAGCTGCAACCGTTCAAAGTGAGTAGCAGGCACAGAATGCCGAGGATTCTCATCCGTTGAAGCCTCGCAATTATTCAAAGTTTTCAGACTCACAGAAATTCAAATGTGGGAGCGGGCTTGCCCGCGAAGGCGGCGTGTCAGGCCACTCATCTGTTATTGATACACCGCATTCGCGAGCAAGCCCGCTCCCAAATTTTTTAGAGGATATTGGAGTAATCCGCTTCGATCCGGTCCAGGCTCAAGTGGTTGAGGAAGTTGGAGAAACACATCCAGGCCGCCAGCGCGTTCATGTCGCGAAACTGCTCCGGCAGGTATTTGGGCGGTACCACCAGGCCTTCGTCGACCAACTGGCGCAAGGTGCGCATGTCTTCCAGGGTGGTCTTGCCGCAGAACAGCAGCGGCACTTGCTCCAGCTTGCCTTTGCGCACGGCGAGCTGGATGTAGTTGTAGACCATGATGAAGCCCTTGAGGTAGGACAGATCCTTGGTAAACGGCAGCCCGGTCGGCGTCGAGCCACGGAATACCCGGCTGGCGTTGCCATAGCTTTCGGCCATTTCAAAACCTTGCTCGCGGAAGAACTCGAACACCTGCAGGAAGTCTGCGCCCTCCTCCACCATATGGATGGCGCGGGTGCGGTTGGTCAGCTTGCGCAGGCGGCTCGGGTAGGAGGCGAACGTGATGATCTCCATCAGGATCGCCAGGCCCTCCTGGGTCACCGTCGACGAGGGCGGGCCCTTGGACAGGAAGGTGCAGATCGGCTGGTTCTGGCCATTGAGGGTGGTGCCGACATGCACCAGTCCCTCGTGTACTTCCAGGGCGCGCACGTCGCGCTCGTTGAACATGGCGTCGGCGCGGATCTTGATGTAGTCGGCGCCCGCCGCCGCGTCGGCGACGATACCGTCGGACTCGAACACACGGATGGTTTCTTCGGCCTCGCCAAACACCTTGTTCAGGCGGCTTTGCAGCAGCTCCACGGCGTTCTTGGCGGTAAGGGTTTTGGCTTCGTCTTTCAGGTCGCCACGGCCATCGATGTTGTTCAGGTAGTCGGAGAGCATCAGGCCCAGGTCAGCCAAGGTCGGGTCCCCGGCGTGGAAGGCATCGGAGGCGGCGCCGTACAGCTCCTGGGAAATCAGGCCGAAATCCTCGGTACCCCGCGCCTCGAGCATGCGCACCACCATGCGGTACTCCTTGCACATGCGGCGCATGATCTGCCCCACCGGGCTGAACTGGCCGAGGCGACGGGTAATGTCGCGCTCGATGTTCTGGAACTCCAGCTTGACCGCGCTGGAATCGAACGACAGGGGCCGGTTCAAGTAATAATCGCGATCCACGGCGGGCATTTCCTTGCCCTTGGCCTTGAGGAATCCCTGGCGAATGTTCTCGTCCCACTTCACGGCGTCGAGGACGCGGATCGGGGTTTGCGCCAGCACAATGCGATCAGACAAGGCGCGTATCGTCTGCTGGTAATCGTCCACCCGCTACTTCCTCTTTAAACGTTATTGGCCTGCGCGCTGATAGCGCACGGCTTCCACGAACACGTCGGCATTGGCGGGGTCATCCAGGTAGGCAAACACCTGATCCAGGGAGCTGTCCACCAGCACGCCGGCGCCTTCGACGGTTTCCACGGTACTGCCGTGCAGCACCTTCTGACCTATCGCTTGATGAATCTGCTCAAGGTCAAGGTTGTAGACCACCAATTCGCGCGTTTCGCTGATTTCAAACCCCGCCAGGATGAAATGCCCGCCCAGTTTGGCCGGCAATGGGGCCGAAAGGTACCAGCGACTGCCATGGCGCGAGACGGTGAACAGGTATTCATCGCGCTCGCCCGGTTTGGCTTTAGGGTAGCTCACGGCTTTGTAGCGGTGCTCGCCGGCACGGGTGATCTGCAGATTGAGCGGTTCGCCCCAGGCATTCTTGCTCGACCAGCGCCCCAGCAAGGCGTCCGGCGCAGCTTCATGGGCCGGCAGCGGGTCCTTGAAGGTCACCAGGCAACCGCTGAGCAGCAAGAATGACAAGGTGATTGCCAGAACACGCCAGGTTTTCATCACATTCCCCATCAGGTGTGGGAGCTGGCTTGCCTGCTCCCACATAAAGCGAATCGCATATTGGCTTGTCTAGACCGAGGCCAATACCAAATGCATGTAACGCTTGAGGATCTCAAGCATCTCTTCACCGGTCAGAGGCTCTGCGCCGCCCAACAGGCCCTGATATTCCATCCGACCGATTATCGCCGTCAACACTTTGGCATCCTGTTGCGGCTCACGGGAACCCAGCACCTGGAAAAACTGCCCGGTGCCCTGCAACAGAATCTGTTGGTGAGAGCGCACCAGTTCGGCCAGTCGTGGGTTCAACAGAGCCTCCTGGCGAAAGGCCTGTTCGGCCATCAGGTGCTCGCGACGATTGGTAAGTTGGCGCTGCACATAGTCGGCGGTCAGCCGTGCAATGTCATCGGCCAGTTGCGAACGCGACTGCGGGCTGCCATCGCCATAGGCGACCATCTCGCGCAGCAGGCCTTCGTTGCGCACCCACAGTTTGCCCATGAACGCGGCACTGCGTTCGACGTACTGGGCGAAGGTATCGGTGAGCAGGTCATCGATATCCTTGAAATAGTAGGTGGTGGCCGACAATGGCACCCCGGCCTCCGCCGCCACCGCGCGGTGACGCACCGCCCGTACGCCCTCGCGCACCACGATGCGCATGGCCGCGTCGAGAATGTCTTGCCTGCGTTGCTCGCTGCCCCGTCGACTCGCCTTGCGGCCCTGGTACTGGACGCTTTCAGCCACGGCAGCGGCAATGCCGGCGGCGCCTTCTTGAGCGGTTACGCGGTTCACGACAGAGCTTCCTTTTTATAGGGGTGACGCGGAGCGTCAGGGGAGGCTTTCCCACGCAGCGCGTGGGAACGATCGCCGATCACCTGGCGCTGTTTGCTTGACGCTTATGAATGCCACATAAAAAAGCCGCCTTATAAAAGGCGGCTTCGGGTATCGCTACGGTTACGCTTGCGGCCGCATGTGCGGGAACAGGATCACGTCACGGATCGACGGTGAGTTGGTCAACAACATCACCAGACGGTCGATGCCGATACCTTCACCGGCGGTGGGCGGCATGCCGTATTCCAGGGCGCGTACGAAGTCGGCGTCGTAGTGCATGGCTTCGTCGTCGCCGGCGTCCTTGTCGGCCACTTGGGCCATGAAGCGCTCGGCCTGGTCTTCCGCGTCATTGAGCTCGGAGTAGGCATTGGCGATTTCGCGGCCACCGATGAACAGCTCGAAACGGTCGGTGACGTTCGGGTTGTCGTCGTTGCGGCGGGCCAGCGGCGACACTTCGAACGGGTACTGGGTAATGAAGTGCGGCTGTTCCAGCTTGTGCTCCACCAGTTCTTCGAAAATCATCACCTGCAGTTTGCCCAGGCCTTCGAAGCCCAGCACCTTGGCGCCGGCTTTCTTGGCGATGGCACGAGCCTTGTCGATGTCGTTCAGATCATCGGCGGTCAGTTCGGGGTTGTACTTGAGGATCGAGTCGAACACCGACAGGCGCACGAACGGCTCGCCGAAGTGGAACACCTTGTCGCCGTACGGTACGTCGGTGCTGCCCAGGACCAGCTGTGCCAGCTCGCGGAACAGCTCTTCGGTCAGGTCCATGTTGTCTTCGTAGTCGGCGTAGGCCTGGTAGAACTCCAACATGGTGAATTCTGGGTTGTGGCGGGTCGAGACGCCTTCGTTACGGAAGTTGCGGTTGATCTCGAACACTTTCTCGAAGCCGCCCACCACCAGGCGCTTGAGGTACAGCTCCGGCGCGATACGCAGGAACATGGCCATGTCCAGCGCATTGTGGTGAGTTTCGAAAGGCTTGGCCGCAGCACCGCCCGGGATGGTTTGCAGCATCGGGGTTTCGACTTCGAGGAAGTCGCGCTTGGCCAGGAAACTGCGGATATGCGCGATCACTTGCGAGCGCACACGGAAGGTGTCGCGCACCTCCTCGTTGACGATCAGGTCGACGTAGCGCTGGCGATAGCGCTGCTCGGTGTCCGACAGGCCGTGGTGTTTGTCCGGCAGCGGACGCAGGGACTTGGTCAACAGGCGGACGCTGGTCATTTCAACGTACAGGTCACCCTTGCCGGAGCGCGCCAGGGTACCTTCGGCTGCAATGATGTCGCCCAGGTCCCAGGTTTTCACCGAGGCCAGGGTTTCTTCCGACAAAGTCTTGCGGTTGACGTAGACCTGGATGCGACCGGTCATGTCCTGGATCACCAGGAACGAGCCACGGTTGAGCATGATGCGACCTGCCACCTTGACCGGGATCGCCGCTTCGGCCAGTTCTTCCTTGGTCTTGTCCGCGTATTGCTTCTGCAGCGCATCGCAGTAGTTGTCGCGACGGAAGTCGTTGGGGAAGGCGTTGCCCTTGGCGCGCTCGGCAGCAAGCTTTTCCTTGCGCTGGGCGATCAGGGAGTTTTCTTCCTGTTGCTGGGCCTGGTCGAGTTGTTGGTCGCTCATGTCTTCAAATTTTCCATCAGGTTCGTTGTCCCCGGCCTTCGACCGGGGATCGCCGGCGAGCCGGCTCCTACAGGGGGTATTACAGGCCTGATTTCAGGCTGGCTTCCAGGTATTCGTCGATGTCGCCGTCGAGCACCTTGTCGCAGTCGCTGCGTTCGATGTTAGTGCGCAGATCCTTGATCCGCGACGCATCGAGCACATAAGAGCGGATCTGGTGCCCCCAACCGATGTCGGACTTGCTGTCTTCCAGGGCCTGGGAGGCGGCGTTGCGCTTTTGCATCTCCAGCTCGTACAACTTGGCCCGCAACATTTTCATGGCGGTGTCCTTGTTCGCGTGCTGGGAACGTTCGTTCTGGCAACTCACCACGGTGTTGGTCGGTACGTGGGTGATACGCACGGCCGAGTCGGTGGTGTTTACGTGCTGACCACCGGCGCCGGAGGAACGGTAGGTGTCGATCCGCAGGTCGGCCGGGTTGATCTCGATTTCCACTTTGTCGTCGATTTCCGGGGATACGAACACCGCGGAGAACGAGGTATGGCGACGGGCGCCCGAGTCGAACGGGCTCTTGCGCACCAGGCGGTGCACGCCGATCTCGGTACGCAGCCAGCCAAAGGCGTATTCGCCCTTGATGTGTACGGTCGCGCCCTTGATGCCGGCGACCTCGCCTTCGGACAATTCCATGATGGTGGCATCGAAACCACGCTTGGAAGCCCAGCGCAGGTACATACGCAACAGGATATTGGCCCAGTCCTGGGCTTCGGTACCGCCGGAACCGGCCTGGATGTCCAGGTAGGCGTTGTTCGGGTCCATTTCGTGGCTGAACATGCGGCGGAATTCAAGCTTGGCGAGGCCTTCCTCAAGGCTGGCCAGCTCGGCGACGACATCGCCCACCGCGCCTTCGTCGTTTTCTTCGACGGCCATGTCCAGCAGGTCACGGCAATCGGCCAGACCGGTGTTCAATGCGTCGAGGGTCTCGACGATCTGCGCCAGCGCAGCGCGCTCGCGGCCCAGTTCCTGGGCGTATTCAGGTTTGTTCCAGACACTCGGATCTTCAAGCTCGCGGTTGACTTCGGTCAGACGCTCATGCTTTTGATCGTAGTCAAAGATACCCCCGAATAGTTTCGGAGCGCTCGGACAGGTCCTTGATGGTGTTAAGGATCGGGTTGATTTCCATGGCGGGCAGCACTCGTTGGCGAACTTTTGAAAGCCGGCGAGTATAACGGCAAACGGGCTTGAGCGGCAGTCCGCTGGGCGAAAAGGCGCTCGGGGTGTGGGTTGATCGTATGGGGACAGATCCATTGCTGCGGTAACGGCGGGTTATGGTTCCGCTCTTACAGCGGGTCACTTTTGGAAAAGAGCCCGGAATGCCGGCCCAGCCAAAAGTAACCAAAAGGGCTCTTGCCCCGACACTCGGCACCTCGCTGTGGCTCGGTGTACCCGTAATCCGACGGAAATTCGGGGGGCCGCCGCCACGCGCCAT
>NZ_JBSVVZ010000036.1:0-61260 GCF_054071875.1 Pseudomonas sp. SDO524_S393
GCTTATGCATCGACTGGCACACTGCTTTCGCGGGCAAGCCCGCTCCCACATTGGGTCTGCGGCGTAATTTCTACAGATTAACGGTTATTTACCGGTCCACTCGGCGACACGCTCAGGGTGCTTGGCAACCCAGTCCTTGGCTGCGGCGTCAGGCTTGGCGCCTTCTTGAATCGCCAGCATGACTTCGCCGATTTCATCCTTGGAGGCCCACTGGAATTTCTTCAGGAAGGCCGCGACTTCCGGCGCTTTCTTCTCCAGGCCCTTGCTGCCGATGCTGTTGACGGTTTCAGCAGCACCATAAACCCCTTTTGGATCGTCGAGGAAACGCAGTTTCCATTTGGCGAACATCCAGTGCGGCACCCAACCGGTCACCGCAATGGATTCCTGTTTGTCTTCGGCGCGGGTCAATTCGGCGATCATCGCCGCGCCCGAGCTGGCTTGCAGTTTGTAGTCGAGGCCGTACTGCTTGATGGCTTCATCGGTCTTGAGCATCACACCCGAACCGGCATCGATGCCGACGATCTTGTTCTTGAAGGTGGTGTCGGTCTTGAGGTCTTCGATGGACTTGGCTTTCACGTACTCCGGCACGATCAGGCCGATCTTCGCGTCCTTGAAGTTGGGGCCGTAGTCGACCACCTTGTCCTTGTTCTTGGCCCAGTATTCACCGTGGGTCACCGGCAACCACGCGGAAAGCATGGCGTCGAGTTTGCCGGTGGCAACGCCCTGCCACATGATCCCGGTGGCCACCGCTTGCAGTTTCACGTCGTAGCCGAGCTTTTCCTTGATTACCTCGGCGGCCACGTGGGTAGTCGCCACGCTGTCGGACCAACCGTCCACGTAACCGATGCTCAGGGTTTTGCTGTCGGCGCTGGCCAGTGTGGAGCCCATCGCAACTACCAGAGTGGCAGCTGCGCCCAAGAGTCGTCGCATCTTCATAGTACTTCCCCGAAAGTGCTGCGCCCGACGGATGCCGAGCGACGTCAACCTGTTGTTATGTGGTGCACCGCGCCCCCTTCACGCGCATCGATCCGGCTGCTGAGGCATCAGTGGAGTGCTGACCCTTTGATCATCAACCTGACGGGGCTTGGAACCTGCTCTGCCTGCGACCTCAGGTAAGCAAGAAACGACATCACAACGCCAGTAGGACGTTTTGTAGGATATGGCGTCAAAATCCCGCCCGAACTTTGCATGTCAAAATTATGCGGTCCCACTGGGACGGGGCAAATCCGGGTAAGATGCGCGCCTTTGCTCTTCCAGATAAGCCGACCATGCTCGCGAATGCCCGCTTCCCTGCCCTGCCCTATTTCCTCGCCTTTGTCCTCGGCCTGCTGGCCCTCGTCGGTTACTGGTACGGCCTCGGCCGGCCCGTCGTGTTGCCGGACGTCGCCAGCGCCAGCCACAAGATGCAATGCGCGTCCTACACCCCTTTCGACAAAGACCAATCGCCGTTCGACCAGCCCTTCGCCCTGCGCCCCGCGCGCATGGACGCCGACCTGGCCTTGCTGGCTACCCGCTTCGAATGCATTCGCACCTACTCCATGACCGGCCTGGAAGCCCTGCCGGACATGGCGCGCAAGCATGGGCTCAAAGTGATGGCCGGCGCCTGGGTCAGCAGCGACCCGGCGGCCACCGAAAAGGAGATCGACGAGCTGATTGCCTCGGCCAACGCCAATCCGGATGTGGTGACCTCGGTGATCGTCGGCAACGAAGCCCTGCTGCGCAAGGAAGTGACCGCCAGCCAATTGGTGAAGCTGATCCACAAGGTCAAAAGCCGGATCAAACAACCCGTCACCTACGCGGACGTGTGGGAATTCTGGCTACAACACCCGGAAATCGCTCCGGCAGTGGACTTCCTCACCATTCACCTGCTGCCCTACTGGGAGGATGATCCCTCCGGTATCGATCAGGCCCTCAAGCACGTGGGCGATGTGCGCCAGACCTTCGGCAACAAGTTTGCCCCCAAGGACATCCTGATCGGTGAAACCGGCTGGCCCAGCGAAGGTCGTCAGCGGGAAACGGCGGTGCCGAGCCGGGTCAACGAAGCCAGGTTCATGCGCGGCTTCGTGGCCATGGCCGAAGCCAATGGCTGGCGCTACAACCTGATCGAAGCCTTTGATCAACCCTGGAAACGCGCCAGCGAAGGCGCCGTCGGCGGCTACTGGGGCCTGTTCGATGCCGATCGCCAGGACAAGGGCATCCTCGCAGGGCCCGTGACCAATGTGCCCTACTGGCCGCTGTGGCTGGGCGTGGGTGGGCTTATCCTGTTGGGCACTCTGGTGCTGGGTGGTCGTGTGCGCAGCACCCGCGCCGCGATTGCCCTGCCGCTGCTGGGGGCGGTGGCGGCTTGCTCGATTGGCACCTGGGCCGAGCTGACCCGCGTGACGGCACGCTTCAACGATGAATGGCTGTGGGCAGGCCTGCTGGTGCTATTGAACGTGCTGGTGCTGGCCCATGCGGCACTGGCCCTGAGCGCACGCCAAGGTTGGCGTGAGCGGATGTTCGATTGGCTGGAGCGACACGCAGGCTGGCTGGTGGCAATTGCCGGTTTTGCCGGCGCGGTGATGATGCTGGCGTTGGTGTTCGACCCACGCTACCGCAGCTTCCCGAGTGCAGCACTGGTGCTTCCGGCCCTTGTGTATCTGGTGCGTCCTGTGACTGGACCGCGCCGGGAAATCGCTCTGCTGGCCTTCATCATCGGAGCGGGCATTGCACCGCAGTTGTACCGTGAGGGGCTGTGGAACCAGCAGGCGTGGGGCTGGGCGATTGTCAGCGTGCTGATGGTTGCAGCGTTGTGGCGTTGCTTGCGGGTGCGCAAAGCTTAAAACCGCTATCGCAGGCAAGCCGGCTCCCACACTTGACCGAGTACATCCCTTGGAATGCGGTCAAGTGTGGGAGCTGCGGTTCGACGCTTCGACTTGCCTGCGATAAGGCCCTATCAGGCCACCCGACGCTCCCTGACCAAACGCAACCCCGCAATCACCACCGCAAACACCGCAAAACTGGTGTTGTACAGCGCCAGCGCCGGCAGCCCGAACAGCATCCCCAGCACCGCCAAGCCCCATCCGGCGCGGCCCGGCACGAAAAACGCCAGCACCGCCGTGATCAGCGCCGCCCAGCCCATCACCTTGAAGTGAATCATCAGCCCCAGGTTCGAGCGCAACTGGCATTCCCAGCGGCTGGCTTCATCGGCGCAGATACCCACCCAACGGCCATCCTCCATAAAGCCATAGCGCGCACCATAACTGGCAGCCAGCCAGAGCGGCAGGGCAATCAGCAGCAGAATCAGCGGCAAACGACGGGACATGGGGAACTCCGATAGGCAAAAACGGCGCTCAGCTTAATGCCCCGGCGGCCGTTGGCAAGGCGCATACACACAATTAGTGTTCATCAAAGCATGGCAAAGTGTATCGTCTGGCTACTATTACCCCGATTCCGACGTTATTTTCCGACTTTTCGTGCCGAGTGATGGCACTTCGGCGATAACGCGACGGTCATAGCCTGCGAACTTCATTCAGCACGTTTCCCCTGGGGATTAAGTCATGCTCCGTTCCTTGCGCTGTGCCGCCCTGTTGGGCAGCCTATTTCTGAGTGCGTCAGCACTGGCCGTCGACATCGACCAAGCCAGCTATGGCTTCCCGCTGACCAACCCGTTCGAAGCGACCATCGCCACCACCCCGCCCGACCTTCGGCCCAAGCTGCCGAGCGATGACGACATCAATCAGTCCGACTACACCCTGACGATGCGCCCCGAGCGTGAATTCAGCCTGCCGGACAACTTCTGGGCGGTGAAAAAACTCACCTACCGAATCGCCAAACAGGACCACGCCGCGCCGCTGATCTTCCTGATCGCGGGCACCGGCGCGCGGTTCGACAGCAGCATCAACGAATACCTGAAAAAGCTGTATTACCAGGCCGGCTACCACGTGGTGCAGTTGTCCTCGCCGACCAGTTTCGACTTCATCAGCGCCGCGTCACGCTTCGCCACCCCGGGCATCACCCAGGAAGACGCCGAAGACATGTACCGCGTGATGCAAGCGGTGCGCGCGCAGAACGCCTCGTTGCCGATCACCGACTTCTACCTCACCGGCTACAGCCTGGGCGGCCTGGACGCGGCATTCGTCAGCAAACTGGACGAGACCCGCCGCAGCTTCAACTTCAAGAAAGTGTTGTTGCTGAACCCGCCGGTCAACCTCTACACCTCGATCACCAACCTCGACAAGCTGGTACAGACCGAGGTCAAAGGCATCAACAACACCACCACTTTCTATGAACTGGTGTTGAACAAACTGACCCGCTACTTCCAGCAAAAAGGCTACATCGACCTCAACGACGCCCTGCTCTATGACTTCCAGCAGTCCAAGCAGCACCTGTCCAACGAACAGATGGCCATGCTGATCGGCACCTCGTTTCGCTTCTCGGCGGCCGATATCGCCTTCACCTCGGACCTGATCAACCGTCGTGGCCTGATCATCCCGCCGAAATACCCGATCACCGAAAGCACCAGCCTCACACCGTTCCTCAAACGTGCGCTGCAGTGCGACTTCGACTGCTACCTCACCGAGCAGGTGATCCCGATGTGGCGGGCACGCTCCGACGGCGGCAGCCTGTTGCAACTGGTGGACCAGGTCAGCCTGTACGCCCTCAAGGACTACCTGCGCGACAGCCCGAAAATCGCCGTCATGCACAACGCCGACGACGTGATCCTCGGCCCTGGCGACCTGGGTTTCCTGCGTAAAACCTTCGGCGATCGCTTGACCGTCTACCCGTTGGGCGGCCACTGCGGCAACCTCAATTACCGCGTCAACGCCGACGCCATGCTGGAGTTCTTCCGTGGCTAAATATCTTCTGCTGCTCGCCGCGCTCCTCTGCGCAGGCGTGGCCAACGCCGACAACAGCAAGGCCCATGATCCGGTCCAGGTCGATGCCGATGGCTTCAAGGAGCCACTGAGCAAACTCAAATTCAACCCGGGGCTGGACCAGCGTGAGTTCGAGCGATCCTCGCTCACCGCACTGAACGTGTACGACCCGCTGGAATCGTGGAACCGCCGCGTCTACCACTTCAACTATCGCTTCGACCAATGGGTGTTCCTGCCGGTGGTCGACGGTTACCGTTACGTCACGCCAAGCTTCCTGCGTACCGGTGTGAGCAACTTCTTCAACAACCTCGGCGACGTGCCCAACCTGTTGAACAGCCTGCTGCAACTCAAGGGCCACCGCTCCCTTGAAACCACCGGGCGCCTGCTGCTCAACACCACCATCGGCATCGCCGGCCTGTGGGACCCGGCCACCGCCATGGGCCTGCCACGCCAGAGCGAAGACTTCGGCCAGACCCTGGGCTTCTACGGCGTCCCCGGTGGTGCCTACCTGGTACTGCCGATCTTCGGCCCCTCGAACCTGCGCGACACCACTGGCCTGATCGTCGACTACGGCGCCGAAAACCAGATCAACTTCCTCAACGTCGCGGAAGTCAGCTCCAACCATCCGGAAGTCTGGGCCCTGCGCGCGGTGGACAAGCGCTACCAGACCAGCTTCCGCTACGGCCAGATGAACTCGCCGTTCGAGTACGAGAAGGTGCGCTACATCTATACCGAATCACGCAAATTGCAGATTGCCGAGTAAACGCCCACAAAAAAGGCCATTCGATTGAATGGCCTTTTTAATTGTCGCCCGCCTCAAGTCTTCAACGCGTTCCACACCTTGCCGACGACACTGACCAACGCCAACACCGCCGCCCCCGCAATAACTCCCGCCACACCATTGAGCAATACCGGCACCAACCACGCCACCCCGCCCACACTCTGGCTGACCGTCTCGATCCAGTGATGCACCACCGGCACGCCATGGGTGAGAATCCCGCCGCCTACCAGAAACATCGCCGCCGTGCCGATCACCGACAGGCTTTTCATCATGTACGGGGCTGCACGCAGAATGGCCCCACCGATGCTGCGCGCCGCCTGGCCAGGCTTCCGGGTCAGCCACAGGCCCAGGTCGTCCAGTTTGACGATGCCGGCCACCAGGCCATAGACGCCCACGGTCATGACGATGGCGATACCGGATAGCACGATCACCTGCTGCATGAGCGGCGCATCGGCCACGGTCCCCAGGGTGATGGCGATGATTTCGGCGGAGAGAATGAAGTCGGTGCGGATCGCACCTTTGATCTTGTCTTTCTCAAAGGCCACCAGATCGATGGTCGGGTCGGCGACGGCTTCGACCAACAGTGCATGCTCGGCCTGGTCCTCGTCCTGACGGTGCAGGAATTTATGCGCCAGCTTTTCGAACCCTTCGAAACACAGGTACGCGCCGCCGAGCATCAACAGCGGCGTCACGGCCCAGGGTGCGAACGCGCTGATCAATAGCGCCGCCGGTACCAGGATCAACTTGTTGACGAAAGAGCCCTTCGCCACGGCCCATACCACGGGAATTTCCCGTTCTGCGCGCACGCCACTGACCTGTTGCGCATTCAGCGCCAGGTCATCGCCCAGCACGCCGGCCGTTTTCTTGGCCGCCATCTTGGTCATCAGGGCAACGTCATCGAGTACTGCGGCGATATCGTCGATCAATACCAACAAGCTGCTACCTGCCATGAATCGTTCTTCCATAAGAGGGGGATAAATCGAGCATAGCGCGGCGCAAAGCGCTGCGGGCACATTGTTGAGGCTTGCGGATGGCCGGTGCTACCATGCTCGACCGCCAGTCCTGGCAAGGAAACACTGGGTTTATGAGCACCATTCGCGAGCGCAACAAACAAATGATCCTGCGGGCGGCCAGCGAGGAGTTTGCCGACAAGGGCTTCGCCGCGACCAAAACCAGCGACATCGCGGCCAAGGCCGGGCTGCCCAAGCCCAACGTCTATTACTACTTCAAGTCCAAGGACAACCTCTACCGCGAGGTGCTCGAGAGCATCATCGAGCCGATCCTGGCCGCCTCCACGCCGTTCAACCCCGACGGCGACCCCAAGGAAGTATTGAGCAACTACATCCGTTCGAAAATCCGCATCTCCCGCGACCTGCCGTTCGCCTCCAAGGTCTTCGCCAGCGAAATCATGCACGGCGCGCCGCACCTCAGCGCTGACCAGGTCGAACAACTCAACGCCCAGGCCAAGCACAACATCGACTGCATCCAAAGCTGGGTCGATCGCGGCCTGATCGCCGCCATCGATCCCAACCACCTGATGTTCAGCATCTGGGCGGCCACGCAGACCTATGCGGACTTCGACTGGCAGATTACGGCGGTGACCGGCAAGGCCAGGCTGGACGAGGCGGATTATGAAGCGGCGACGCAGACGATAATTCGGTTGGTGCTCAAGGGGTGTGAGCCGGACTGAAAGGCCGAGGTGCGGCTATCGCAGGCAAGCCAGCTCCCACATTGTTCTGCGTCGCACACAAATTGTATAAACACCGCAAGGCCCACTGTGGGAGCGGGCTTGCCCGCGATAGCGTTCTCCCGGACACATCCAGCCAAAAGCCTGCCCGCCAAGCTTGGCTACTGATATCTAGCCTCTTAGAACCCCACTGAAGAGAGGCCATGGAATGCCTGATCTCCCTGCTTCAAAGCGCCTGCGCATTGGCCGCCATGACGAGCCCAAACGCATCTATTCATTGACGACCAACACCCTGAATCGCGAACCTGTTTTTCAAGACTTCAAGCTGGGCCGGTTGGTGGTTCAACAATTCCGGATTGCCCAAAACCAAGGTCTGGCGACCTCACTGGCCTGGGTCGTCATGCCCGATCACTTCCATTGGCTCATCTCGTTGGACAAAGGGTCACTTGCCGATTTGATGCGCCAAGTGAAGTCCAAAAGTACTCGCGCAGTGAATGCCGTCGCCGGGCGCCAAGGTCGACTCTGGCAACCCGGCTTTCACGACCATGCGCTGCGCCGTGAAGAAAGCCTTGAAGGGATCGCCCGGTATATCGTGGCCAATCCCCTAAGAGCTGGATTGGTAAAACGATATGGCGACTATCCGCTGTGGGATGCCATTTGGCTTTGACTTGACACCGAGTCGTCGCCATCGCAGGCAAGCCAGCTCCCACAGAGATTGTTGGAGTTCACACTGGCCAATGTGGGAGCTGGCTTGCCTGCGAAGAGGCCCTTCCAGTCACATTACAATCAGGCTGACACCCCCGCATCCGCCATCAACCCCACCCCCTCGATCGCCGTAATCGCACACTGCTCGTCGATGTCCGACGTATCCCCGCTGATGCCGATCGCACCCAGCACTGCCCCCAACTGATCGCGGATCAACACCCCGCCCGGCGCCGGCACCACACTGCCCTGCCCCAAGCTGTTCAACGCCGCGATAAACGCTGGCCGTTGCTGCGCGTCGAGTGCCAGCAAGCGCGAGCCCTTGCCCATGGCAATCGCGCCCCAGGCTTTGCCGATGGCGATCTGCGGGCGCAGCAGGCTCGCGCCGTCTTCGCGCTGCAAGGTCACCAGGTGGCCGCCGCTGTCGAGTACCGCGATGGTCAGCGGCGCAGCCGAAATGGCGCGGCCCGCGGTCAGGGCCTGACTCGCCAACTGGGTAGCAATTTTCAAGGTTAAAGCGCTCATGGTGCCGTCCTTCTTTTGTTATTGGGAAAGCGGTGGAGGTCTGTTTGATCAGATGCTCGATCAAACAAATAGAACACAATGAAATTTATTTTTGTATACAATATTTTCGCACAAACCCTCCATACGTCGAAAAAATGCCATCCGACGAGCGTCAGGATCAACGAATAAAATGAATTGACCTGCGCAGCTCGCCGTGAATACACTTCGAACCATCACCACTTGTATACAATTACAAAACGCAAGAGGCACCAAAATCATGAGCAAAATGAGAGCAATCGAAGCCGCCGTTCTGGTGATGCGCCGTGAAGGCGTGGACACCGCCTTCGGTATCCCGGGCGCCGCGATCAACCCGCTGTATTCGGCCTTGCAGAAGGTGGGTGGCATCGATCACGTCCTTGCTCGCCATGTTGAAGGCGCCTCCCATATGGCCGAGGGCTACACCCGCACCAAGGCCGGCAACATTGGCGTGTGCATCGGCACGTCGGGCCCGGCAGGCACCGACATGGTCACCGGCCTGTACAGCGCCTCGGCGGATTCGATCCCGATCCTGTGCATCACCGGCCAAGCGCCGCGTGCCCGCATGCACAAAGAAGACTTCCAGGCTGTCGACATCACCAGCATCGTCAAACCGGTGACCAAGTGGGCAACCACCGTCCTGGAACCCGGCCAGGTGCCCTACGCCTTCCAGAAAGCCTTTTATGAAATGCGCTCCGGCCGCCCGGGCCCGGTGCTGATCGACCTGCCGTTCGACGTGCAGATGGCCGAGATCGAATTCGACATCGACGCCTACCAGCCTCTGCCCCTGGCCAAGCCGCTGGCGACCCGTGTGCAAGTGGAGAAAGCCCTGGCCCTGCTCGACCAGGCCGAACGTCCGTTGTTGGTGAGCGGCGGCGGCGTGATCAACGCCGATGCCAGCGAACTGCTCGTTGAGTTTGCTGAACTCACCGGCATCCCGGTCATCCCGACCCTGATGGGCTGGGGCACCATCCCCGATGACCACCCGTTGATGGTGGGCATGGTCGGCCTGCAGACCTCGCACCGTTATGGCAACGCCACCCTGCTCAAATCCGATGTGGTGCTGGGTGTCGGCAACCGGTGGGCCAACCGTCACACCGGCTCGGTCGACGTCTACACCGAAGGTCGCAAGTTCATTCACGTCGACATCGAGCCGACGCAGATTGGCCGCGTGTTCACGCCGGACCTGGGCATCGTCTCCGACGCCGGCTCGGCGCTGACGATGTTCATTGAAGTCGCTCGCGAGTGGAAAGCCGCCGGCAAGCTCAAGGATCGCAGCGCCTGGCTCAGTGATTGCCAGCAACGTAAAGCCACCCTGCAGCGCAAGACCCACTTTGATGCGGTGCCGGTCAAGCCTCAGCGGGTGTACGAAGAAATGAACCAGGTGTTCGGCAAAGACACCTGCTACGTCAGCACCATCGGTCTGTCGCAGATCGCCGGCGCGCAATTTCTGCACGTGTACAAGCCACGCCACTGGATCAACTGCGGCCAGGCCGGTCCGTTGGGCTGGACCATTCCCGCCGCGCTCGGTGTGGTCAAGGCCGACCCGAGCCGCAAGGTGGTGGCATTGTCCGGCGACTATGACTTCCAGTTCATGATCGAAGAGCTGGCCGTGGGTGCGCAGTTCAAGCTGCCGTACATCCACGTGGTGGTGAACAACTCCTACCTGGGCCTGATCCGCCAGGCCCAGCGCGGGTTTGAGATGGACTACTGCGTGCAGCTGTCTTTCGACAACCTCAATGCGCCGGAACTCAATGGTTATGGCGTGGACCACGTCGCCGTCGCCGAAGGTCTGGGATGCAAGGCCCTGCGCGTGTTCGAGCCAGGCCAGATCGCGCCGGCCCTGCGCCGCGCCGAGGAAATGATCGAAGAATTCAAGGTTCCGGTGATCGTTGAGATTATTCTGGAGCGCGTGACCAATATTTCCATGGGCACCGAGATCAACGCCGTCAACGAATTCGAAGATCTGGCCCTGGTCGGCAACGACGCGCCGACCGCCATTTCCCTGCTCGATTAAGGAGAACCCTATGCCGCGTTTTGCCGCCAACCTGTCCATGCTGTTTACCGAACAGGACTTCCTTGCTCGCTTCAAAGCGGCCGCCGACGCGGGCTTCCAAGGCGTCGAGTACCTGTTCCCCTATGAATTCAGCTCCGCCGAAATCAAGGCACAACTCGACGCCCACGGTCTGACACAGGTGCTGTTCAACCTGCCGGCCGGCGACTGGGCCAAGGGCGAGCGCGGCCTGGCCTGCCACCCGGACCGGGTCGAGGAATTCCGCGCCGGGGTCAAGCTGGCCATCGCCTACGCCCAGGTACTGGGCAATACCCAGGTCAACTGCCTGGCGGGTATTCGGCCCCAAGGCGTGGACGACGCGACCGTTGAAAAGACCTTCGTCGCCAACCTCCAGTACGCCGCCGAAAAACTGCAAGCGGCGGGCATCAAGCTGGTGATGGAGATGATCAACACCCGCGACATCCCGGGCTTCTACCTGAACAACACCGCGCAAGCCCTGTCGATTCGCGAGCAGGTGGGCAGCGCCAACCTGTTCCTGCAATACGACATCTACCACATGCAAATCATGGAAGGCGACCTGGCCCGCACCATGGCCACGCACCTGGATGACATCAACCACATCCAGTTGGCGGACAACCCCGGGCGCAACGAGCCGGGCACCGGTGAGATCAACTACCGCTTCCTGTTCGAACACCTGGACCGCATCGGCTATACGGGCTGGGTCGGCTGCGAATACAAGCCGTTGACCACCACCGAGGCGGGTTTGGGCTGGCTTAAAACCCATAACGCAATCTGACAGAACAAACACAGAACTAAATGTGGGAGCTGGCTTGCCTGCGATAGCGGTCCTTCAGTTACAGATGGATTGCCTGAACACCGTAATCGCAGGCAAGCCAGCTCCCACAGTAGATCTTCTGTGTCTTGGCAGGCCCGGGGCAGGCCTGCCCATCCAATAACAAGAGGATTTTGATCATGGCTAAAATCGGATTCATCGGCACCGGCATCATGGGCGAACCCATGGCTGCGAACCTGCAAAAGGCAGGTCATCAACTGTTTCTGTCCGAACACCACAGCAAGGCGCCACAGGCGTTGATCGACGCCGGTGCCGTGGCCCTGGCCAACCCTCAGCAGGTTGCCCAGGAAGCCGAATTCATCATCGTGATGGTGCCCGACACGCCGCAGGTCGATGAAGTGCTGTTCCGCAAGGACGGCGTGGCGGCCGGCCTGTCGCCGAACAAAGTGGTGATCGACATGAGCTCGATCTCGCCCACCGCCACCAAGGCGTTCGCCGCGAAAATCAACGAGACCGGCGCGCAGTACCTGGACGCACCGGTGTCCGGCGGCGAAGTCGGCGCCAAGGCCGGCACCCTGAGCATCATGGTCGGCGGCGAGCCGCAGACCTTCGAGCGCGCACTGCCGTTGTTCCAGAGCATGGGCAAGAACATCACCCTGGTCGGCAGCAATGGCGATGGCCAAACCGCCAAGGTGGCCAACCAGATCATCGTGGCGCTGAACATCCAGGCGGTGGCCGAAGCGCTGCTGTTCGCCTCGAAAAACGGCGCCGACCCGGCCAAGGTGCGTGAAGCGCTGATGGGCGGTTTTGCCTCCTCGAAGATCCTCGAAGTGCACGGCGAGCGCATGATCAAGGGCACCTTCGACCCGGGCTTCCGCATCAACCTGCACCAGAAAGACCTCAACCTGGCACTGGCCGGGGCCAAGGAACTGGGGATCAACCTGCCGAACACCGCCGGCACCCAGCAAGTCTTCAGCACCTGCAACGCACTGGGTGGCGGCAACTGGGACCACTCAGCGCTGATCAAGGGGCTGGAGCACATGGCGAACTTCTCGATTCGCGAGAAGTAATACACGCCGCTCCCAGCATTTGAAATGCGGTCGAATGTGGGAGCGGGCTTGCTCGCGAAAGCGATGTATCCATCAACATGGATGTTGGATGTCAGTCCGCATTCGCGAGCAAGCCCGCTCCCACAGTTGATCGCATTCCAGTTCCTGAAATTGAAGCACCTCTAATAACAAAAAATCTCCGGGAGCCCGCTTATGTCGGTCGATCCGCAACACCTGCTTCGCGAGCTGTTTGCCACAGCCATCGACGCTGCCCACCCCCGGCAAGTCCTTGAACCCTACCTGCCCGCCGACCGCGGCGGCCGTGTGATCGTGATCGGCGCCGGCAAGGCCGCCGCCGCCATGGCGCTGGTGGTGGAAAACGTTTGGCAGGGCGAAGTCACCGGTCTGGTTGTCACCCGCTACGGCCACGGCGCGCCATGCAAGAAAATCGAAGTGGTCGAAGCCGCCCACCCCGTGCCCGACGCCGCCGGCCTGGCCGTGGCCCAGCGCGTGCTGGAACTGATCAGCAACCTCAGCGAAGACGACCGCGTGATCTTCCTGCTCTCCGGCGGCGGCTCGGCCTTGCTGGCCCTGCCCGCCGCAGGCATCACCCTGGCCGACAAGCAGGCCATCAACAAGGCCCTGCTCAAATCCGGCGCCACCATTGGCGAGATGAATTGCGTGCGCAAGCACCTCTCGGCCATCAAAGGCGGTCGATTGGCGAAAGCCGCATGGCCCGCCACGGTCTACACCTACGCGATTTCCGACGTACCGGGCGACCAGGCCACGGTGATTGCCTCCGGTCCCACCGTCGGCGACCCCAGCACCTCGCAACAGGCGCTGGCGATTCTCAAGCGCTACCACATCGACGCGCCCGCCTCGGTGCGCAACTGGTTGCAGAACCCGGCGTCGGAGACCGTCAAACCCGGCGACCCGGTGCTTGCCCGCAGCCACTTCCAATTGATCGCCCGCCCCCAGCAGTCCCTCGAAGCGGTAGCGGTCAAAGTCCGCCAGGCCGGTTTCAGCCCGCTGATCCTCGGCGACCTGGAAGGCGAAGCACGGGACGTGGCCAAGGTACACGCCGGCATCGCCCGGCAAATCGTGCAGCACGGTCAACCGTTGGCCGCACCGTGCGTGATCCTCTCCGGCGGCGAAACCACCGTGACCGTACGCGGCGATGGCCGTGGCGGGCGCAATGCCGAATTCCTGCTGAGCCTCACCGACAGCCTCAAGGGCCTGCCCGGCGTGTACGCCCTGGCCGGTGACACCGACGGCATCGACGGCTCCGAAGACAACGCCGGCGCCATCATGACCCCGTGCAGCTACCGCCGTGCCGAAGCCCTGGGCCTGTCGGCCAGTGACGAGCTGGATAACAACAACGGCTACGGCTACTTCGCCGCCCTCGACGGTTTGATCATCACCGAACCGACCCGTACCAACGTCAATGACTTCCGCGCCATTCTGATCCTCGAGAGTTCCTCCCATGACGCCTGACAAGAAGGTCAAAATCCTCGCCACCCTGGGCCCGGCCACCGACGGTATCGATGACATTCGCGAGCTGGTGGAGGCCGGGGTGAACATCTTTCGCCTCAACTTCAGCCATGGCGACCACGCCGACCATGCGCAGCGCTATCAGTGGATCCGCCAGGTGGAGCGCGAGCTGAATTACCCGCTGGGTATCCTCATGGACCTGCAAGGGCCCAAGCTGCGGATCGGACGGTTCGGCGAAGGCAAGGTGCAACTGGTGCGCGGCCAGGCGCTGCGCCTGGACCTGGACGCGACGCCGGGCGATCAGTGCCGGGTCAACCTGCCCCACCCGGAAATCATCGCGGCGCTGCAACCGGGCATGGACCTGCTGCTGGACGACGGCAAGCTGCGCCTGCGGGTCATCACCAAACACGCCGATGCCATCGACACCACAGTGCTCAATGGCGGCGAACTGTCTGATCGCAAAGGCGTGAACGTCCCACAAGCGCTGCTGGAACTGAGCCCACTGACCGCCAAGGACCGGCGCGACTTGAGCTTCGGTCTGGAACTGGGCGTGGATTGGGTGGCACTGTCGTTCGTGCAACGCCCGGAAGACATCCGCGAGGCCCGTAGCCTGATCGGGGACCGGGCGTTCCTGATGGCCAAGATCGAAAAACCCTCGGCGGTGCAGCGCCTGCAGGAAATCGCCGAACTGAGCGACGCGATCATGGTGGCCAGAGGGGATCTGGGTGTAGAGGTGCCGGCGGAAAGCGTGCCGCAAATCCAGAAAGACATCATCGGCACCTGCCGCCAACTGGGCAAACCTGTGGTGGTGGCGACGCAGATGCTCGAGTCCATGCGCTTCTCGCCGGCGCCGACCCGCGCCGAGGTCACGGATGTGGCCAATGCGGTAGCCGAAGGCGCGGATGCGGTGATGCTGTCGGCGGAAACCGCTTCGGGCGAGTACCCGCTGGAAGCCGTGCAGATGATGAGCAAGATCATCCGCCAGGTGGAAAACGGCCCGGACTACCAGACGCAGCTCGACGTCAGCCGCCCCAAGGCCGAGGCCACGGTGTCGGACGCCATCAGCTGTGCGATCCGCCGCATCAGCAGCATCCTGCCGGTGGCGGTGCTGGTGAACTACAGCGAATCGGGCAGTTCCAGCCTGCGTGCCGCGCGTGAACGGCCTGTGGCCCCGATCCTCAACCTCACGCCGAACCTGTCCACGGCGCGGCGCTTGAGCGTGGCGTGGGGCGTGCACTCGGTGGTCAACGACCGACTGCGCCAGGTGGATGAGGTGTGTTCCACCGCACTGGAAATCGCCCAGGCCCAAGGCATGGCGGAGCGTGGGGATACGTTGGTGATTACCGCCGGGGTGCCGTTCGGGCAGCCGGGGTCGACCAATTCGCTGCGTATCGAGACGTTGATCTAGCGTCTGTTCGGGCCTCTTCGCGGGCAAGCCCGCTCCCACATTTGACTGTATTCACGCATCAAAAGGTGGGAGCTGGCTTGCCTGCGATAAGGGCAACTCGGTCTACCTGACTAACCCAAATGCACAATCCAACCTGCCCCGACTGGGCCGAAGCCCTGCTCAACGGCTTCAGTCAGATCTTCCTCCAGCGCCAGCCGTTGTGTGGCCTGCTGTGCCTGCTGGCCATTCTGATCGGCGCACCGGCGTTGCTCGGCGGTGCGTTGCTCGGCGGCGTGGCGGGCTTGCTCACGGCCCAGCGCCGGGGTTATCCCAAGGGCGAGCGTCAGGCGGGACTGTACAGCTACAACGGGGTGTTGCTGGGTTTGCTGATCAGTCAGCACTTCGCCTGGTCGGCACTGTTGCCGCCGTTGATCCTGGCGTGTGGCGGGCTTTCGGCGATGCTGACGCGGCAATGGCTGAAGCATGCGGCCCAGCCGGATGACCTGCCTGCCTATACCGCGCCCTTTGTCGGGCTGGGCTGGCTGTTGCTGGGGCCCGCCGCGCCCAGCGCATTTGCCCTCGCCGAACCAGACGTCCTGGCGGTGGTTGCCGCGCCCTTCACCGGGCTTGCGCAAGTCATGTTGCTGGACCAACCCTTGGCCGGCGCCCTGATTGCATTCGGCCTGTTCCTGGCCAATCGCCGAGCCGCCGTGTGGGCGTTGGTCGGTGCAAGTGTTGGCGTGCTGGTCGCCCTGTGGCTGGACGAACCTGCCAGCGCACTGCTCGGCCTGCACAGCTACAACCCGGCACTCGCAGCCCTGGCGTTGAGCCAGTCACGTCGCCAGCCCTGGTTGCCCTTGCCGGGTATTCTGCTGGCAATCCTTCTCACCCCAGGCTTTGCCGCCCTGCACCTGCCTGCGCTGACCGCGCCGTTTATCCTCGCCTGCTGGCTGTTGCGCGCAGGCGCGCGGGTGCTGCGCAAACCCCACATGGACAGCCCGTTCGAATCCCCCTAGGCTTGCTCGAAATTCGATTCAGGCGGGATTTATGGACAGCAGCAACGACTGGCGCCAGCGGCTCTACGTGATGATTTTCCAGAGCGACACCCGCGCCGGGCGACGCTTTGACGGCATCCTGCTGCTGATCATCCTTGCCAGTCTGGTGATCGTGATGCTCGACAGCATCGACGAAATCCACCAGAACTACGCCGATGTACTGGCCTACATCGAGTGGGGCTTCACCCTCGTCTTCCTGATCGAATACGGGCTGCGGCTGTACTGCTCGCCCAAACCGCTACGCTATGCCTTCAGTTTTTACGGGCTGGTGGATTTGCTGGCCATCGTGCCCGGCATCCTCGCGCTCTACTACAGCGACGCGCAGTACCTGTTGATCATCCGCATCATCCGCATGCTGCGCATCTTCCGTGTGCTCAAGCTCAGCCCGTACCTCAAGCAGGCCAATTACCTGATGGCGGCGCTGCGCGGCAGCAAGCAGAAGATCGTGGTGTTCCTGGTGAGCGTGTGCACCCTGGTCACAGTGTTCGGCACCTTGATGTACGTGATCGAAGGTCCGGAACACGGCTTTACCAGCATTCCCAAAGGCATCTACTGGGCCATCGTGACCCTGACCACCGTCGGCTTCGGCGATATCGTCCCCAAGACCCCGCTGGGCCAGGTGATTTCGTCGCTGGTGATGATCACCGGTTATTCGATCATTGCCGTACCCACCGGAATTTTTACCGCTGAACTGGCGAGCGCCATGCGTGGCGAACAACTCAAGCACGACTGCCCGGTGTGCAAGAAGGACAGCCATGAAGCCAACGCAGCGTTCTGCGCTCGCTGTGGCAATGCCCTCTTCCGTAAATTGGAATAAGCAAAGTGCGTTTTAATCTTTAAACGTCTATGCGCCGCCCGCTATAGTCGCTGGCAAAATGCCCCCACTCAATCGATCCCCTTCTCGAACAACAAGGAATGAGCAGTGAAAAAACTCGTTAGCGCCTCTCTCCTGGCCGCCGGCCTTGCCCTGGCGGGCGCCGTGCAAGCGGCCCCTGTCACCCTGCTCAACGTCTCTTACGACGTGATGCGCGACTTCTACAAGGACTACAACGCCGCCTTCCAGAAACACTGGGAAGCCGAGCACCCGAACGACAAACTGACCTTGCAGATGTCCTTCGGCGGCTCCAGCAAGCAAGCGCGCTCGGTGATCGACGGCCTGCCGGCTGACGTGATCACCATGAACATGGCCACCGACATCAACGCCCTGGCCGACAACGGCAAACTGGTGCCGGACAACTGGGTCACTCGCCTGCCGAACAACAGCGCGCCGTTCACTTCCGCCACCGTGTTCATCGTGCGCAAGGGCAACCCCAAAGCCCTCAAGGACTGGCCGGACCTGTTGAAAGACGGCGTGCAAGTGATCGTGCCGAACCCGAAAACCTCGGGCAATGGCCGTTATACCTATCTGTCCGCCTGGGGTTATGTGCTGAAGAACGGCGGTGACGAAAACAAGGCCAAGGCCTTTGTCGGCAAGCTGTTCAAACAAGCGCCGGTACTCGACACCGGTGGCCGTGCCGCCACCACCACGTTCATGACCAACCAGATCGGCGACGTGCTGGTGACCTTCGAAAACGAAGCGGAAATGATCGCCCGTGAATTCGGCCGCGATCAGTTCGAAGTGATCTACCCAAGCGTGTCCGCCGAAGCCGAGCCGCCTGTATCGGTGGTCGATAAAGTCGTCGAGAAGAAAGGCACCGCCGCTGCCGCCGAAGACTACCTGAAATATCTGTGGTCGCCGGAAGGCCAGGAAATCGCCGCCAACAACTACCTGCGCCCGCGTGATGCGAAGGTACTGGCCAAGTACACCGATCGTTTCCCGAAAGTCGAGTTCCTGTCGGTGGAGAAGACCTTCGGTGACTGGCGCACCGTGCAGAAGACTCACTTCAATGATGGTGGCGTTTTCGACCAGATCTACAACGGTCAGTAATACCGTCCCTTGTGGGAGCTGGCTTGCCTGCTCCCACATTGAATCTCTGTTGTTGGCAAGAAAGTGCCCGGCGCGATGGCCCTGCTGACAGCGTTTTCCCAGCCACTGCAAGTCACCTGTGGGAGCTGTCGAGCCCCGGCGAGGCTGCGAAAGCGCTGGGACAGTCGACAGCTCCGTCAGTTGTGCCGCCGTCTTCGCAGCGACGCGGCGACCCAACAAGCCAGCTCCCACATTTTTTGTGTTCGTCAGCTACATCGGTGGCGTCACGCCATCCTTGCCCGCCGATATGGCCTGGGCCGTAATCGTCCCATCCGCGCCCTTCGCCGCAAACAGCACCACCTTCACCCCCGCCTTGAGCAAGCTGCGATCACCCGGTTCCAGGTTGACGATCGGCACGTCCTCCGGCACGACGATCTTCTGCTCCCCTCCCTTGTACTTCACGGTCAAGGTGCGTCCGTTGCTCACCACCAGATCGCCGACAGTGCCGTTGGTCATGCTGCTGCCTTCTTTCAGGTCGAACGCGCGGTGCCCGTCGCCCGTGCCCGCCATGGCCGGTGGAAACACGTGCACTTCCAGCGCGGTCAGGGTGCCGTCCGCATTGGGCATCGCGGCAGAGCCGATGTAGCTGCCAGGCTTGATTTCATCGATTTTGGCCAGGGTAACGGCGCGCACTTGGGTGTCCTGGGTCAGGTGTACGGTGACCTCTTCGCCACTGTTGACCTTGACGTGAATCGCATCCCCGTCCACCTCGGTGATGGCCCCGCGCACGCCCACACGCGGGGCTTCGGCGGCGTTGGCCAGGCCCATCGCCATCGCGGCGGCCAGGGTTGAAGCCAGGAGCATCTTGTTCAATGTGATCTTCATCGCAGTGGATTTCCTGTTTCGACAGTTGTGTCTGAATGTATCATCAGCCTTCGCGCAGAAAGTTAACGATTCACTCATCAATACCAGGCATGAGTGATATCACTGCCAGCGGCCTACTCTGGCTACGGTGTTGTCTTTACGCTCGCACACCACTTTCCTTCGCCTTTATGAGAACACCATGAACGCTCATTCCCACGCTACAACCACCATGACCCGGAGCATGGTGATGCTGTTTGCGTTCTGCTGCGGCGCCATCGTTGCCAACATCTACTACGCGCAGCCGATCATCGAACTGATCGCCCCGGATGTCGGCCTGACGCCGGCGCTGGCCAGCCTGATCGTGTCCCTCACACAAATCGGCTATGCCCTTGGCCTGTTTTTCCTGGTGCCCCTGGGCGACCTGCTGGAAAACCGCAAGCTGATGATCAGCACCACCGTGCTCGCCATCGCCAGCCTGTTGGGCGCGGCCTTCACCGAGCAGCCGAACCTGTTCCTGCTGGTGTCGCTGTTGATCGGCTTCAGTTCGGTGTCGGTGCAGATCCTGATCCCGCTGGCCGCGCACCTGGCGCCTGCAGAGTCCCGTGGCCGCGTGGTCGGCAGCATCATGGGTGGCCTGTTGCTGGGCATTCTGCTGGCACGGCCAGTGTCCAGCGTGGTGGCGGATCACTTCGGCTGGCGTGCGATGTTCATGGCCGCCGCAGGGTTGATGGCGTTCATCAGCGTGGTGCTGCTGATCACCATCCCCAAGCGCCAGCCCGACCACAGCGCCAGCTATGGCCAATTGCTGCGTTCCCTGGGCACCCTGTTGCGCAAGCAACCGGTGCTGCGCCAGCGTGCGTTTTACCAGGGCGGCATGTTCGCCACCTTCAGCCTGTTCTGGACCGCCGCGCCCCTGGAACTGGCGCGTAACCACGGCCTGAGCCAAAGCCAGATCGCCCTGTTTGCCCTGGTGGGGGCTTTGGGCGCCATCGCCGCGCCCATCGCCGGTCGCCTGGCCGATGCCGGCCATACTCACCGCGCGTCGCTGCTGGCCATGCTGTTTGCCGCACTCAGCTTTCTGCCGGCCTTCGTGCACCCGCTGTACAGCGTGATCGGCCTGGCGGTGACCGGCGTGGTGCTGGACTTCTGCGTGCAGATGAACATGGTGCTGGGCCAACGCGCCATCTACGCACTGGATGCCAACAGCCGCAGCCGCCTGAATGCGCTGTACATGACCAGCATTTTCGTGGGCGGCGCCTTCGGCTCGGCCATCGCCAGCAGCGTGTACGAACACGGCGGCTGGCTGGCAGTGATGGCGGTGGGCAGTGCATTTCCGTTGGTGGCGTTGTTGCGGTTTCTGAGCGCGTCGCGCCAGGCTGTAGCCGCTACCGCTTAAGAACGTACCAACTTCTCCAACGCCGCATCCGCCAGAAATGACGAGCGGCTTTTGACCTTGTGCTCCCGCACATACCGGTCGATGCGCTGGATGACATAACCGGGCAAGGTCACGTTGACCTTCTCGGTTTTGCCCAGATAGGGCGAGATGTCCAACTCCAGCATGCCCCAGCCCATACCGGCGTAATCCTCGTGCACATGGTGATTGGCCACCGACGTGGGCATAGGTATCGGCCTGCCCTCTGCGGCAATCTCTTGCAGCATGATGTGCGCGACCTCCACCGCAGCCTTGTAAGCCTCTTCAAAACTGTCCCCGGCGGTGACCGCACCCGGAATATCAGGGATCTGAATGCCGGTGGCGGTGAAGTCATCACCCCATTCGATACAGATTGGGTATTGCATGAATGCTCTCCTTGAAACTCAAACAGCCCGGCGCGTTTTCTGATGCTTCGGACAGTGCCCAACGGCAGGTCCTTCCTGGGGTGCGGCACCGCAATCGTGTAAGGGCTATAGCGGTGAGTGAAAAGATGATGGCTGCCCGTAACACGATCCAGCACCCAACCCGCCTCTTGAAGCTCCTTGATCAATAACCTGCTTTGCACCCATGCCTCCTTGGCTCGGCTCGGAGAAAAGTAACCCTAGAGTTATATTTACTCAAGCACAGCATGCGTGACTCTGATCGACGGTTGTTTTTCGGGATGTTGGCCGATCGTTCCCACGCTCTGCGTGGAAACGCATCCTGTGACGCTTCGCGTCACGACTTTAAAAGCGGACGCGGAGCGTCCATGGCGGCGCTCCCACGCGGAGCGTGGGAGCGATCAAACTTCCGGAACGCGGCTAAATCACGCGGCCATCCCAACCGACCGTCACATGCCCGGGCAATTCGCGCCGATGCTGCAACAACCATGCATCCAGCGTATGCCCCACATGGGTCAGCACGCCCAGGGTTGCGCCCGTTTGCTCGATGCTCTGCAACGCCAGGGTCAGGTCATTGTGGTTGCGTGGCGCCTGCGGCTGGGGCGGCATGGAGCAATCCAGCACCAGCACGTCCAGCGGTTCGCGCTGCAACCAGGCCAGGGTGTCAGGTGGCAGGCCGACTGTGTCGGTGAGGTAGGCGATGCGTCGCCCCTCACCTTCCAGCAGGTAACCCAGGGTCGGTTTGGAATGCTGCAACGGCAGCGCCGTGACGCTCAGCTCGCCAAACTGCCGTGTTTCAAATTCGCCGAAGGGCCGGCTGAAATCCAGGATGCCCGGGTGTTTGTAGAGGTCGGACAAACCCTCAGGGTCCGCCGGGCCGTGCACCGGAATCACCAGTCCCTGCCCCCAGCGCAGGTGCAACAACCCTTGGGCGTGATCGGCGTGGTAATGGGTCTGGAAAATCCCGTTGAAGCTGCGCGGCGGGAAGCGTTCGGTGAGGTCGGGCAGGCCGCTGTCGATGAGCCAGCGCTGGTCGCCGCATTCGATCAACGCACTGCACGGGCGGCGACGCAAGCGATCATCGCTGCGCGCCAGGGCACAGGCTGCACAGTCGCAGCCATACACCGGGACTTGCCGCGCGTCACCGGTGCCGAGCAGCGTCAGGCGCACGCCGATTGCCCGTGTTCAAGGCAGCACAGCAGGCGCTCGACGGTGTGCGCCAGCGGCCCGGAATTGTCCAGTACGAACAGCCCCGCGCCATTGCCGGCGATCAGTTCGGCGGTGAAGCGCGCATTGCGCGCCAGCCGCGCGTCGATGTCCGCCAGCGACTCACGCCCCCGCGCGATCAGGCGCTGGCGCAGCACGGCTTGATCCACCGTCAGCAACAGCACCAGCGCATTCGGATAACGCTCGCGGGTCTGGGCCAGGTGCGCGCGGGAGCCGTTGACCAGCACGTCCTCTCCCGCCGCCAGCCAGTCGTCGATCTCGCGGGGGATCCCGTAGGACAACCCGTTGGCATGCCAGCTGAGGGCAAACGCACCCTCGGCCTGCATCACCGCGAATTGTTCCGCGCTCACCCCCTGGGCCGCCTCGCCCACCGCTTCCGCCGAGCGGGTGATGACGCGGCGCACCATGCGGCAACCGCGCTCGGCCAAGCGCGGGCGTGCGGCATCCAGCAGGCTGTCCTTGCCCGAACCCGATGGCCCGATGAGATAGATCAACCTGCCCGCCATCAAAACACCCTCTTCGCTTGTCGCCAGACTTGTTGCACCACCGGCAGCCCTTCGCGACGCCTGGCTTGTACCAGGTCCGCCCGCAGGCCCACGGCAATTTCACCGCGATCACTCAAGCCGGCGGCGTGTGCCGGCGCCAGGCTGATCATCTTGACTGCCCGCGCCAGGTCGCCGCCATCCTGCTGGTCGGCCAGCACGAACGCCGCCTGCAACAGGCTGGCCGGGTAGTAGTCGCTGGAAAGTATATCCAGCAAGCCCTCGGCCGCCAGGCCGGCGGCGGCCACATTACCCGAGTGCGACCCGCCGCGCACCACGTTCGGCGCGCCCATCAGCACTTTCATGTCCAGCGCGTGGCAACCCTTCGCCGCCTCCAGCGTGGTGGGGAATTCGGCGATGGTCATGCCGTAGCGGGCCGACTCTTCCACATGGGCCAGCGTCGCATCGTCGTGGCTGGCCACCGACAGCCCGCGCGCCAGGCAATGCTCGACGATGGCCGCGCGGTAGCGGTCGCTGTACGCCAGGGAATTGGCCTTTTGCAGCACGATGAACGCATCCATGGTTTCGTCGTTCAGGTGGTACTTGCCCATGTAGTACTCACGGTACTTGGATTCGAGTACGAACTGGCGCTGGCCCGGCGAATGGTCCATCACCGACACCAGCCGCACCAACGGGTTTTCCACCAGGTCGCGGAACACACTGAGGGTATCCGGGTGGCACAACTCGCAGCGCAGGTGCAGGTGGTGCTCGGCACGGGTCAAGCCGGCGCCTTCTGCCTGGGCGATGGCATCGAGCATCGCCGGCAGCTTCTTCATGCGGTTGCCCTTGGGGTTCACGTCGCCGATGGATACCGCGTCGAACACGGTGGTGATACCTGCGGCGATGATCTGCGCATCGTGGCTGAGCACCGCCGACGTCGACGGCCAGTCCACGCCGGGGCGTGGGGTCATGTGTTTTTCCAGGTTGTCGGTGTGCAATTCCACCAACCCCGGCAACAGGAAATCACCGCCCAGGTCCTGGGCCTGGGGCAATTGGCTGCGGCCCTCGGCGAGGTCGACGATCTTGCCGTCGCGCAACACCACCGAGCCCAGGAATACACGATCGGCCGTGACAATCTGAGCATTACTGAGGATCTGTTCAGCGGGCATGGGCGTATTCCTCTAGGGCAACAGGCGATGGGGTCATGTCGAAATGGCGGTCGGCGACCGCTTCACGGGCGGCGCGGTCATGGAAGATGCCGATCAGCGCAGCACCGGCGGCCTTGGCTTCATTGATCAGTTCCAGCACCACCTGGCGGTTATGGTCGTCCAGGGAGGCGGTGGGTTCGTCGAGCAGCATCACCGGCCAGGCCACCATGAAACCGCGGGCGATGTTGACGCGCTGTTGCTCGCCGCCGGAGAAAGTGCCCGGCGCCAATTGCCACAGGCGTTGCGGAATGTTGAGACGGGTCAACAGATGCTCGGCACGCGACTGCGCGTTGGCCCGGGACCAGCCACGGGCCAGCGCCGGCTCCATCACCACGTCCAGGCATGCCACGCGGGGGATCACCCGCAGAAACTGGCTGACATAACCCAGCGTCTGTTGGCGTACCTGCAGAATGTCCCGGGGCTCGGCGCCCACCAGTTCCAGCCATTCGCCGGCATGCTGCACACGCATGCTGCCGCCCGCCGGCAGGTAGTTGCCGTACAGGGTGCGCAGCAAGGTGCTTTTGCCCGCGCCGGACTGGCCGTGCAGCACCAGGCATTCACCGCCCTGCACGCTGAAATCCACCCCGCGCAGCACGTTGAGTACCACGCCGTTCTGCTGGTGCAGGGTGAAGGTTTTCGAGAGGTCACGGACCTCGATCAAGGCATTTGTCATGGCTGCAATACCGAAGACACCAGCAGTTGAGAGTAAGGGTGCTGTGGATCGTCGAGGATCTGGTCGGTGAGCCCGGTTTCCACCACGCGCGAACGTCGCATCACCATCAGGCGGTCAGCCAGCAGGCGCGCCACGGCCAGGTCGTGGGTGACGATCACCACCGCCAGGTCCAGCTCACGCACCAGGCCGCGCAGCAGGTCGAGCAAGCGCGCCTGCACCGACACATCCAGGCCGCCGGTGGGTTCGTCCATGAATACCAGGCGTGGGCTGGAGACCAGGTTGCGGGCGATTTGCAGACGCTGCTGCATACCGCCCGAGAACGTGCGCGGCAAGTCGTCGATGCGCTGCGGGTCGATTTCCACCTGGGCCAGCCAGTCCAGCCCGGCACCGCGCAATTGCTGGTAATTGCGTACGCCCTGGGCCATCAGGCGCTCGCCGATGTTGGCGCCCGCCGACACGCCCATACGCAAACCATCACGGGGGTTCTGCTCGACGAAGCCCCATTCGGTGCGCAACAAGGTGCGGCGTTCGGCTTCGCTGGCGCTGTACAAGTCCAGCCACTCACCGTCCCGGCTGCGGTAGCCGATGCTGCCGGCTTGCGGCGGCAGGCGCCCGCTCAACAGCGAGAGCAACGTGGATTTACCCGAGCCGGACTCGCCGACGATGCCCAGCACTTCGCCGGGGTACAGGTCGAAGCTGACGCCTTGGCAGCCCTTCTCCGGGCCGTACAACAGCGAGAGGTCACGCACTTGCAGTAGCGGTGCGCCGGCTTTTTGCTTCAAAAGAACCTGGTTCATTGGTTGTTCTCCAGAACCCGTTGGGCGCAATACCAGGTGTCGGAACACACGAAGCTCTGGGTTCCCGCATCGTCGAGAATCAGCTCATCGAGGAACGATTCATGGCTGCCGCAGATAGCGCAGGTGTGTTCCCACTTCTGCACCTCGAACGGGTGGTCTTCAAAGTCGAGACTGGTGACTTCGGTGTACGGCGGCACCGCATACAGGCGCTTCTCGCGACCGGCGCCGAACAGCATCAACGCCGGGCTCATGTCGAGTTTCGGGTTGTCGAATTTGGGGATCGGCGACGGGTCCATCACGTAGCGCTCATCGACCATCACCGGGTAGGCGTAGCTGGTGGCGATATGGCCGAAGGTGGCGATGTCTTCGTAGAGCTTGACGTGCATCACCCCGTAATCGTTGAGGGCGTGCATGGTGCGGGTCTCGGTTTCCGACGGTTCGATAAAGCGCAGCGGCTCGGGAATCGGCACTTGGTAGACCATGATCTGCCCGGCCTGCAACGGCGTTTCCGGGATACGGTGGCGGGTCTGGATCACCGTCGCCTCCGGCGTGGCTTCGGTGGTGGCAACGCCCGCGGTGCGCGCAAAGAAGCGGCGGATCGACACCGCGTTGGTGGTGTCGTCGGCGCCCTGGTCGATGACCTTGAGCACGTCGTCGGCGCCCAGAATCGCGGCGGTCAATTGCATGCCGCCGGTGCCCCAACCGTAAGGCAGCGGCATCTCGCGACCACCGAACGGCACCTGGTAACCGGGAATCGCCACGGCCTTGAGCAAGGCGCGGCGGATCATGCGTTTGGTCTGCTCGTCGAGGTAGGCAAAGTTGTACGCCGGGTCACGCACCGGTGTCTGGGTCAGGTCATTCATGGCGGGTGCCCTCGGCCGGTTGGCGCAGTTTGCGGATCAGTTCCAGCTCGGACTGGAAGTCCACGTAGTGCGGTAATTTGAGGTGCGAGACAAAACCCGCAGCCTCGACGTTGTCGCAATGGGCCAGCACGAACTCCTCGCGCTGCGCCGGCGACACCACCTCTTCGTTGTATTCCCCGGCACGCAACGAGCGGTCCACCAGCGCCATGCCCATGGCCTTGCGCTCGGCATGCCCGAACGCCAGGCCGTAGCCACGGGTGAACTGCGCCAGCTCGGTGGCCGAGCCCACGAACTGGTTGACCATCTCGCACTCGGTCACTTCGATGCTGCCCAGGCAGATGGGGAAGCCCAGCTCTTCGGGGTCGATCCACACCTCCACGTCACCGATGCGGATCTCACCGGCAAACGGGTGGTTGCGGCCATAGCCACGTTGGGTCGAATAGCCCAGCGCCAACAGAAAACCTTCGTCGCCACGGGCCAGCGCTTGCAGGCGCTCGGCGCGACTGGCCGGGTGTTCCAGCGGGTCGCGGGTGATGTCGGCGACGCGGGCGTTGTCGTCGGCTTCGTTTTTGATCAGCCCCTCTTTGGCGAGCAGGCCCAGCACACGCGGGCAGGCCTCCAGATTCGCTTCGGGCGTGGTCTGCGGGCCGGGGTATTCACCTTCGGCCAGCAGCGAAAAATCCAGCAGGCGATGGGTGTAGTCGAACGTCGGGCCAAGCAACTGGCCGCCGGGCACGTCCTTGAATGTGGCCGACAGGCGCCGGCTCAACGACATCTGCGCGGTGTCGATCGGCAGGCTCGGGCTGAAGCGCGGCAGCGTGGTGCGGTAAGCGCGCAGCAGGAAGATCGCTTCCACCAGGTCCCCCGCCGCTTGCTTGATGGCCAGTGCGGCGAGTTCTTCGTCGAACAGCGAGCCTTCTGTCATCACCCGCGCCACGGCCAAAGGCAGTTGCTCGCGGATCTGCGTGACGCTGAGTTCCGGAATCGCGGTATCGCCCCGGCGCTTTTTCGCCAGCAGGCGGTGAGCATTGTCGATGGCCTGTTCGCCACCCTTGACGGCTACGTACATCAGGCACGCTCCTCTGCAATGCGGCTGCTGCGCGGCAGGCCGATCAGGTGATGGCCGGCGGCAAACAACAGGTCCAGGCCACGGGGGAAGGCTTCGCGACGCTGGCGCTCCAGCCAGAACGCCTGCGGCACCGGCAAGTGCACTTGGCGCTGGGCCTTGATGCCCGGGCCGCGCCAGAGCAGGCCGCGCCCGGATTCCAGGTCGGTGAGTTGCACAAGCAGGGTGCAGGACTGATCGGGGTAGCGGTCGTTGCCGTGGTCGAAGCCGCCGAGGTCGAGCAGGTCGTGTTCACCGAGCAGGGCGAATACGGCGTCTTCACGGTTTTCCGTGAACGGGCAACCACAGTGGAACGCCAGGTTGGCGCGAATCAGCGGGGTGTCGAAGCCCGGCGCCAGCCATAGCGGCGTGTCCACATCCAGCAGCGCCAGGCACAGCGCATAGGTGGCGGGGGCCAGGCCGTCGAGGCGCGGGGCCGAGGGCAGATACTGGATCAGGCCCGGCTCGGCCAGGGCATTGAGCGCAGCGCGAAAACCACGCTGGGCGTCCAGCACCGGGTCGACGAAGGCCGGTTGCAACAGTTGCGCATTCATCAGTTTTCTCCTCGCACCAACGTGAAGAACTCGACCTTGGTGGCAGCGGTGTCGGCTTCTTTTTCCGCGCGGCGGGCGGCCTGGGCCTTGGCCAGCGCGGTGATCAAATCGCTGAGCCAAAGGCTCGGCTGCGTGCCTTGCAGGTGGGCGTCGGCCAAGGCGGCCAGCTCGGCGTGGGCCTTGTCCCGCCCGGCCAGATAGCTGTAACCGGTGCGGCCATCGGCCAGGCGCACCACGCAGCGGGTCACGCTCATTTCGCCGACGTTGAACGGCGCCCCGTTGCCGCCCATGCGGCCACGCACCAGGGTCATGCCGATTTCCGGGGCGCGGATCAGTTGGTAAGCCGCGTCTTTCAACGCAGCTTCGTGAGGTTGCAGCTCACTGAGCCGGGCGCGGGCAAGCACGCCGATCCAGTGTTGACGCGGGGACAAGCTCATCGAGGACTCCATTTCAAGTCACCACTTGGTACTGGAAACGATCCGAACGGCTGGTGGACTGCGCCAGCTCCACCGGGCGGCCATCGCGATCGCAGGAAAGGGTAAAAACGGTGAGGGCCGGCAAGTGCCGAGGCATCATCAGCAGCGCGGCTTCATCACGGTTGGGCAAACGCGCACCGATCAGGCTTTGGGTACGGGTCAACGGCAGGTCACGCTCACGCAGGTAGTGGCGCAACGAGCCGCCGTTGTAGTCGGCCAGCAACGGCGCGCGACTGGCGCAGTAGCGATGGCGGATCAGGCTGACGGGCTGGTGGTCGAGCTTGCGCAGGGTTTGCAGCTCGATCATCGGCGCCATTTCGGCGATGCCCAGGTGCTGGGCTTCGTCACGGCTGGCGTAGCAGTAGCGGCGCTTGAGCAACACCGCCTGCACACCGACGCCCTGGGCCGACAGCGATTGGCTGTAGGACGTCTCGGCACCCATCGAGTAGATCAGCGGGCGGTCGAGCACCTGGGTGCCCTTGCCCTGGCGGCGCAACAGGCTGCCTTCGAACACCAATTCGTCGATGGCGCGGCGCAGGGTGTGGCGGTTGACGCCGAAGCGCTCGGCCATGTGCACCTCGCCGGGCAGGAAGTCACCGGCGCTGTAGTTGCTCAGTTCACGGCGCAGAATGTCCGCGAGTTCGCGGTACACCGGCTCATCTTGTCTAGACAACTGCATGTTTAAAAAAAGCGCCTCGCGGGCACCCCTCCGACGTCAGATGAACTGCTTGCGCAGGCGTTGGGACAGCACGTCGATACAGCTCACCACCACGATGATCACCAACAGCACCGCGCAGGTCTGGACGAACTGGAAGGCGCGGATGTTTTCCCAGAGGATCACCCCGATGCCGCCGGCACCGACCATCCCGACCACGGTGGCCGAGCGCACGTTGGCCTCGAAACGGTACAGCGCATAGCTCACCCACAGCGGCATCACCTGGGGGATCACGCCGTAGATCACTTCCTGCAAGGCACTGGCGCCGGTCGCTCGTACGCCTTCGACCGGGCCCGGGTCGATGGCTTCGACGGCTTCGGCGAACAGCTTGGCGAGGACACCGGTGGTGCTGATCCACAGGGCCAGGACGCCGGCGAAGGGACCGAGGCCGACGGCGACCACGAACAGCATCGCGAACACCATTTCGTTGATGGAGCGGAATGCGTCCATCACCCGGCGCAGGGGTTGGTGGACCCACCAGGGGGTGATGTTGTCGGCGCACAAGATGCCCAGCGGCACCGAGCAGACGATGGCCAACACCGTGCCCCACAGGGCGATCTGCACGGTGACGATCATCTCCTTGAGGTAGGAGCGCCATTCGTGGAAGTCCGGCGGAAAGAAGTCGGCGGCGAAGGTCGCCATGTTTCCGGAGTCGCGGTACAGCGCCAGCGGGTTCATTTCCGCGCCGCGCCAGGCCCAGGCCAGCAGGACCAGGAACAGGCCCCAGCCGAGGTATTGGGGCCAGGTTCTTTTACCCACCGCTTCAGCGTGCAAAGTCGTCATGGATCACTCTCGGTAAGTGTGGGGGGAAGGTTTATGTGGGAGCCGGGCTTGCCCGCGATGGAATCGGCTCGGTTTAACTGTCAGACCGAGTTGCCTGCATCGCGGGCAAGCCCGGCTCCCACAAAAGCCAACTTCCACAGGGGTTAGCCGTTTGCCGCGGTCTTTTTGTCCAGATCGCTGATACGCTGTTGCAGCTTCGCCAGGTCAGCATCGATGTCGGCGAGTTTCTTGGCCTTGTCTGCCGCTTCCAGATGCTCATCCGCGCTGATGGTGGTGCGCTGCTTGAACAGCTCCAGCTGGCGGATCGGCAACAATTGGTCATCGCTGGACGCCAGGAACTTGCCAAGCTGCATGTTCTTCAGCACCGCCTTCTCTTCATCGGTGTCGCCGTAGTGAGCGAAGAAATCGCGGATCTTGGTCTTCTCGCTGTCGCTGAGTGCCTTGCTCCACACCATCGGGTCAGCGGGGATCAGCGGCGATTTCCAGATCACCTTGAGCATCGCGGCCTTGTCCGGCTGGGTGACTTCCAGGCGGTCCCAGCTTTCGGTGTTGAAGGTGGCGACATCCACCTGCCCCTTGGCCACGCTGAGGGCGTTGACCTCGTGGCTGGAGTTGAGGGTGCGTTTGAAGGCGGTGGCGGCGTCGACGTGGTTCTTGGCGAACACGTAGTAGCCCGGCACCAGGTAGCCCGAGGTGGAGTTCGGGTCACCGTTGCCGAAGGTCAGGTTCTTGGCGTTCTTGAGCATGTCGTCGACGTTGTTGATCGGGCTGTCCTTGCGCACGATCAACACGCTCCAGTAGCCGGCGGCGCCGTTGGCGGCGGCGGTCTGGGCGAAGATCTCGCCGTTGGAGCGGTCCACCGCTTCCATCGCCGCCTTGTTGCCCAGCCAAGCCACGTCGACCTTGTTGAAGCGCATGCCCTGGATCAGGCCGGCATAGTCGGAGGCGAAGGTGGCGTTGACGGTCAGGCCGGTTTTCTTCTGCATGTCATCCAGAAACGGCTGCCAGATGCTCTTGAGGTTCTGCGAGGACTCGGTGGACATGATGCCGAAATTGATCGCTTTGTCCGCAGCAAAGGCATTGCCCATCACGGCGCTGGCCAACAGCGCCGCAGACAAAAACACGTGGCCGATACGGTTCAACATGGAAGGGTTTCCTGTGGGTCGTGAGTAGGGTTTCAAGCGCGCGCCAGGGCCAGCCGTGGCATGGCTTCGGCGCGGCGGGTCTGGTCGGAAAACATCAGGCTGGTGTCCACATCGGCACCGTACAAATCGTTGAGAAACTGGCTGCTCATGGCGCTGCCCTGCCCGTCGAAATGAATGCGGCCACCCTTGAGCGCCACGGCGCGCGGGCAATAACGCATGGCGTAATCGACTTGATGCAGGGTCACCACCACGGTCTTGCCGTCGCGGCGGTTGATGTCGGCGAGGATCTCCATGACCTTGCGCGCCGACTCTGGATCGAGGGAGGCGATGGGCTCATCGGCCAGGATCACCTCGGCGCGCTGGGTCAACGCGCGGGCAATCGCCACCCGCTGCTGCTGGCCACCGGACAGGGTAGAAGCGCGCTGCCCGGCCAGGTCCGCCAGGCCGACACGGGCCAGGGACTCCAGGGCAAACGCCTTCTCTTCGGCGTTGAACAGGCCGAGGTTGCCGCGCCAGCGCGGCATGCGCCCCAGGCAGCCGAGCAGCACGTTATCGAGCACGCTCAGGCGGTTGACCAGGTTGAACTGCTGGAAGATGTAGCCGATGTCCGCCCGCAACCGCCGCACCTTGCCGTTCAAGCGCCCGCTGGCCTGCACTTCCCGGCCCAGCACCTTGACGCTGCCGCCGTTGCTCTTGTCGCAGCACGCCAGGCCCGCCAAGTGGCGCAGCAACGTGGACTTGCCGGAACCGGAAGCGCCAATCAGCGCGACCATCTCACCCGCGGCAATGGTGAGTTCGAGGTCGACCAGTGCGGATTTCTTCGCAAAGGTCTTGTTCAAGTGATCGACATGGATAGCGTGATTCATGGGCTTCTCTGTCTTGTTTGAACAGCCGTGGGAGGGCTGCGTTTGAGTTCAAACGACAGTAGGCGCGGGAGGTGTCAGTGCTATTACTTGCACATGACTGGAGGGGGTCGGTTGGATGAAGGTTTTGTGAAAGGTTGCAACGCCGCCGCAGTCACCAGTGGTGAGCTGGTTTGTTGTAGTGAGCAGGGCTGTTGTGGAGCGGGCTGTTGTGGTGAGCGGGCTTGTCCCGCGCTGGGCTGCGCAGCAGCCCCAACAAGGCCACCTCGTTAACTCAGGCAGAACCCGTCGCCAGGTTTTGGGGCCGCTTCGCAGCCCAGCGCAGGGCAAGCCTGCTCACTACAAGTGATTGATTTGTCTTGAGGGATTCTGCATTCCAGTCATTGCATTATGAAAAAAGTCACGCCTGACCCTTCGCCACCCAATTCGGATGACACCCCATATACCCCATCCGACATTATCTTCACCGTCCGTCCCGACCTCAGTACTGAAGTTGCCTTGAGCAATGTCAGCGACTGCGCGCGCGGATGAAGCGCCGAATCGGGAGTGTCCCGTGGCCTGATGGTTACCGCTCCCACATTTGATCTCCAGTGTTTGAGAGATTGGATTTCAAGGCGCAAAAAAGGCGACCTGTAATAGGTCGCCTTTTTTTATTGCGCGTACTGCTTGCTCAACCCCGGCGGCACGCCCTGCACGTTGGTCTCTTCCCACGGGCCGTTCGGGCTGATGGAGCGGCTCCAGCCGTTGCTCCAGCGGTAGTAGGTACGCTGGCGGTAGAAGGTGTCGGGCTGTTCGTCGAGCACGTACACCTGCATCTTGCCGTCCCAGTGACTGGCGGCGCCCGGCGGTGGGGCGAAGGTCGGTGATTTGGTCGGCACCGGTTTCGGCGCCGGGGTGACCGGGCCGGACGGTTTGGTGCTCGGCTGGGTCGACGGGCCTGACGGCGGGATGGTCGGCCCGGGAGGTGGCCGGTGGACCGCACAAGCGCTCAGGCCGAGTACCAGGCTGAGCAAGGTGATGCGTGCAAATGCGGTCATGGGCGTTTCCTCGGTTTACTTGTCCGGACTGTCGATGGTCAGCGACTGCAACGCAGTGGTGCTGCTGGCCAAGGGTTGGCTGCGGCCGATCCACTCGCCAGTGGTTGGCTGACCGGCCCGGGATATGCGCGCAAACAGTTGGACTTCGGGGAAGTTCGACAGTTTCAACTGCGGCATCATCGCATCGCCGTCGCCCAGCTCGACGGTGATCGGCAGTTCGGCGACCGTCACGCGCTTGACCGCCAGAGGCGCCGGCGGGCCGGAGACGGCGCGGGCGAAGATGAACACGCTGTCGGCAGGCTGGGCCTTGGCCTTCACCTCCGGGGCGAGGTCCACGCGGACTTTCATCACGGCCTTTTGCGCAACATTGCCGCCCGCCGCTTTCAGCTTCTCGGTCGCGCGGTCGATGCCACCCTGCAAGGCGGCACGGGAACCGTCTTCCGGCGGCAGCTGGGCCAGCAGGCGGGTCCAGTAGTCGATGGCCTCTTGATAACGCTGGTCTTCAAAGGCGGCGATACCCAGCAAGCCAAGGCTGGTGACTTCCTTGGGGTCCAGCTTCAACGCCTCGTCGGTCAGCGCCTGAACCTTGGGCGACCACTGTTTGTTGTCGGCAAAGTACTGCGCCTGGGCCCACTGGCCGAGCAATTCCGGTTGGCGCCCGGCCAACGCCACGGTGCGTTCGAACACCTTGGCGGCATCGGCGGAGCGGTCCTGAGCCATGTAGGCGCGACCGAGGAAATACAGGCCCTCCGGCGAGTCCGGCTGGGCAGCGGCGGCGCGTTCCAGGCGGTGGGTCATGTCTTCCATGGACACTGGCGGCCGGGAAAATTCGCGGGTCAGTTCGACCTTGTCGCTGGCGCCAAAATGCAGGTACAGCGCAACCCCCAGCACAGGCACCAGAAACGCCGCCAGAAACGGCAACGGTTTGCCCAGGCGCGAGTCGCGGGGTTTTTCCACACCTTCGGTGTCGGCCAGCAATTCGCGGGCGGCCTCGGCGCGACCGGTGTCGAGTTGGGCTGCGTTGAGCACGCCTTCGTCCTGCTGCACTTGCAGCTCGGCCACACGCTCCTGATACAGCGCCACGTTCAGCGCAGTGCGGTCCTCTTCACGTTGGGCGCGGCGGTCGCGCAGTACAGGGATCAACAGGAAACTCAGGGCAATCAGAAGCAGCAACCCTGCTGCAAGCCAAAAATCAATCATCAGTCTTGGTGTCCAGCAATTGGTCGAGGCGTTTGCGTTCATCGAGGGAGAGCGCGTCGGAACCATCAGTCGGCGCGGCGCGGCGGCGGCGCACGATCACGGCCATCACCACCACACCGGCCAGCAACAACCCGGCCGGGCCGAACCAAAGCAGCGCGGTCTTGCCGGTAAGGGCCGGTTTGTAGCGCACGAAATCACCGTAGCGGTCGACCATGAAGTCGATGATCTGCTGGTTGTCCTTGCCCTCCCCCAGCATGCGGAAGATCTCTTTGCGCAGGTCGGCGGCGATAGGGGCATTGGAGTCGGCGATGTCCTGGTTCTGGCACTTGGGGCAGCGCAGCTCCTTGGTCAGGTCGCGGAAACGCTCGCGCTCGGCGTCGTTGGCGAATTCGTAGGTGTCGATGGCGGCGTGGGCGATACCGGCCAAGCCCAGCGCCAGCACCGCAGCAGCTAACAGACGCTTCATGGTTTGGCCTCATCGACCAGAGCCTGGTACTTGGCGGCCAGTTGCTCGCGCCAGACCACTTCGTCGATCACGCCGACGTACTTGTCGCGAATCACGCCCTTGGCATCGACAAAGAAGGTTTCCGGGGCGCCGTACACACCGAGGTTCAGGCCGAGGTTGCCGTCTTCATCACGGATATCCAGCTGGTACGGGTTGTGGAATTCGGCCAGCCATTTCAAGGCCGCCGCATTGTCGTCCTTGTAGTTGATGCCGTAGATCACCACGCCCTTCTCGGCGAGCTTGTTCAGCACCGGGTGTTCGACGCGACAGGAAATGCACCAGGTACCCCACACGTTGACCAGCGCAGGTTTGCCCAGCAAGTCGGCCTGGGTCAGGGTTTTGTCGCCCTGCACCGTCGGCAGGCTGAACGCGGGGAATGGCTTGCCGATCATCGCCGACGGCAACTCCGCCGGGTCCAGATACAGCCCGCGATACAGGAACACCGCCACCACCAGGAATGCCGCCAGCGGCAACACCATCAACCCACGCTTCATACCGCCGCTCCTTGCAGGCCGAGGGCTTCACGCACCCGGCTCTTGACCTTGACCCGATACCGCCGGTCCAGCGCGGCGAGCAAGCCGCCAAAACCGGTGAGCAAACCACCGAACCAGATCCAGCGTACAAACGGTTTCACATGCACCCGCACCGCCCACGCGCCGTCCCCCAAAGGCTCACCCAGTGCCACATAGAGGTCACGGGTGAAACCGGCGTCAATCCCGGCTTCGGTCATCATCGAACTCTGCACGGTGTACAGGCGTTTTTCCGGGTGCAGCACCGCCACTTCCTTGCCGTTGCGCACGACACGAACAGTGCCTTTGTCCGACGTGAAATTCGGGCCTTCGAAGTGCTTGGCGCCCTCGAAAATGAAGTGGTAACCGGCCAGGTCCATGGATTCGCCCGGCGCCAGGCGCAGGTCGCGCTCGGCGCTGTTCTGGCTGGACAGCACCACGCCCAGGGCGCACACGGCGATGCCGATGTGGGCGAGCTGCATGCCCCAATAGCTGCGGGTCAGGCTGGGCAGGCCCTTGATCAGGCCTTTGTGGCGGGTCTTGTCGACGATGTCGCGCACACCCGCCAGCAATACCCAGGCAGCGAGCAGGAAGGTGGCCAGCACTGCCCAGTTGAAATCGCCATAAACGATGCCGGCGATCACCGCCATGGCCACACTGCCCAGCAGCACCGGCATCAGCATGCCCGCGAGCCATTTCACCGGGGTGTCTTTCCACCGCACTAGCACGCCGACCGCCATCACCACCATCAACAGGCCCATCAACGGAATGAACAACGCGTTGAAGTACGGCGGGCCGACGGACAATTTGGCGCCGCTCAACGCATCCAGCACCAGCGGATACAGGGTGCCAAGCAGGATCATCGAGGCGGCCACCACCAACACCAGGTTATTGCCCAGCAACAGGGTTTCCCGCGACCACAGGTTGAAGCCGACCTGGCTCTTGACCACCGGCGCGCGCAGCGCAAACAGCGTCAGGGAGCCACCGACCACAAACAGCAGGAAGATCAGGATGAACACGCCGCGCTCGGGGTCGGAGGCAAACGCGTGCACCGACGTCAAAACACCCGAACGCACCAGGAAGGTCCCCAACAAGCTGAGGGAAAACGCCGCGATGGCCAGCAACACGGTCCAGCTCTTGAACACGCCGCGTTTTTCGGTGACGGCCAGGGAGTGAATCAGCGCGGTGCCCACCAGCCAGGGCATGAACGAGGCGTTTTCCACCGGGTCCCAGAACCACCAGCCGCCCCAGCCGAGTTCGTAGTAAGCCCACCATGAACCCAGGGTGATGCCGATGCCGAGAAAGGCCCAGGCGACGATGGTCCAGGGCCGCGACCAGCGCGCCCAGGCTGCATCGAGACGCCCGCCGAGCAAGGCGGCGATGGCGAAGGCGAAGGCCACGGAGAAACCGACGTAGCCCATATAAAGCATCGGCGGGTGCACGATCAGGCCGATGTCTTGCAGCAACGGGTTCAGGTCGTGGCCGTCCACCGGGATCTGCGGCAGGATGCGATTGAACGGGTTGGAGGTCATGATCAGGAACAGCAGGAAACCGATGCTGATCATGCCCATCACGGCCAGTACGCGGGCCAGCATGATCTGTGGCAACTGCCGCGAAAACACCGACACGGCGAAGGTCCAGCCGCCGAGGATCAACGCCCACAGCAGCAACGAACCTTCGTGGGCACCCCACACCGCGCTGAATTTGTAGTACCACGGCAGCGCACTGTTGGAGTTATTGGCGACATAAGCGACGGAAAAGTCGTCGGTCATGAAGGCGTAGGTCAGGCAGCCGAAGGCGAACAGCAGAAACGCAAACTGGCCCCAGGCCGCCGGCTGCGCGAGACTCATCCACAAGCGGTCGCCGCGCCAGGCGCCGAGCAGCGGCACCACGGCCTGCACCACGGCGAAACACAGGGCGAGGATCATCGCCAACTGGCCCAGCTCCGGAATAAACAGTACGGATGTCATGGCTTAGCCCTCCTTGGCTGGGGCGGCGGGTGCGGGCTGACCACTGTCTTTGAGGGCCTTGGTCACTTCCGGCGGCATGTATTTCTCGTCGTGCTTGGCCAGCACTTCGTCGGCCACCACCACACCGTCGGCGTTGAGCTTGCCCAGGGCGACGATGCCCTGGCCTTCGCGGAACAGGTCCGGGAGGATGCCGCGGTAGGTGATGGTCACGGCCTTGTTGAAGTCGGTGACCACAAAGGTCACATCGAGGGAGTCGGAAGAGCGCTTGAGCGAGCCCTTCTCCACCATGCCGCCGGCGCGGATGCGCGTGTCCTGCGGTGCTTCGCCGTTGGCGATCTGGGTCGGGGTGTAGAACAGGTTGATGTTCTGCTGCAGGGCGCTCAAGGCCAGGGCGACGGCAATGCCGACACCGGCCAGAATCGCCAGGATGATCAACAGACGCTTTCTACGCAGCGGATTCACTTTTCGCTCTCCCGGCGCAAACGACGCGCCTCTTGTTGCAGGTAACGCTTGCGGGCCAGGATCGGCGCGGCGACGTTAAGGGCCAGTACGGTCAGGCAGATGCCATAGGCCGTCCAGACGTAAAGGCCGTGGTGGCCCATGGCGAGAAAATCACTGAAGGACGCAAAACTCATGCACGGGCTCCCAGGCAGGCTTGCACTTCGGCCTTGACCCAACTGGCGCGGGCTTCACGCTTGAGCACTTCAAGGCGCATGCGCATCAGCAGCACCGCGCCAAAGAAGCAGTAGAACCCCAGCACCATCAGCAGCAGCGGCGCCCACATTTCCACGGGCATCGCCGGTTTTTCGGTGAGGGTGAAGGTGGCGCCCTGGTGCAGGGTGTTCCACCACTCCACCGAGTATTTGATGATTGGAATGTTGATCACGCCAACGATGGCCAGCACCGCGCAGGCCTTGGCGGCGCTGTCACGATTGCTGATGGCGTTGCTCAGGGCAATCAGACCGAAGTACAGGAACAACAGAATCAACATCGACGTGAGCCGCGCATCCCACACCCACCACGAGCCCCAGGTGGGTTTGCCCCAGATCGCACCGGTGACCAGCGCCACGGCGGTCATCCAGGCACCGATGGGCGCGGCGCATTGCAGGGCCACGTCCGCGAGTTTCATCTTCCACACCAGGCCGACGACGCCGCACACGGCCAGCATCACGTAGCAGGATTGGGCCAGCATGGCGGCGGGCACGTGGATATAAATGATGCGAAAGCTGTTGCCTTGCTGGTAGTCCGGCGGTGCGAAGGCCAGGCCCCAGACCAGGCCGATACCGATCAGCAGGAGAGCGAAGAGGCTCAGCCACGGCAGCAGTTTGCCGCTGATGCCATAAAACCATTTGGGCGAGCCGAGCTTGTGAAACCAGGTCCAGTTCATTGCTGTTTCCATCACGGTGGCTTCCCATCGTTGCGGGAAGCTCAGGGTCTTTACTGATCAAGACAACGTTTGATCAGACCTCATTATTCACCGACGCTGATCTTCAGGCCGGCCGCTATAGCAAAGGGTGTCAGGGTTACCGCCAGGGCGGTCAGGCTGCCAAGCCACAGGAGATAACCGCTCGCCGGCATGCCCATGAGCGCGGCCTGCAAGGCACCGCTGCCCAGGATCAACACCGGGATATACAAAGGCAGAATCAGCAGGGCCAGCAACAGGCCGCCCCGCTTCAAACCGACGGTCAACGCTGCGCCCACCGCCCCCAACAGGCTGAGCACCGGCGTACCGAGCAACAAGGATAGAAGCAATACCGGCAGGCATTCGACGGGCAAGCCCAGCATCATCGCCAGCAGTGGCGAAAGCAAGACTAGCGCCAAGCCGGAAAAAACCCAGTGTGCCAGCACCTTGGCCAGCACCAGAAGTGGCAAAGGGTGCGACGAAAGGACCCACTGTTCCAGGGAGCCGTCTTCGAAATCACTGCGAAACAGCCCGTCCAGCGAGAGCAACACCGATAGAAGCGCGGCCACCCATAGCAGCCCCGGAGACAAGGTTTGCAACAGTTTAGTCTCGGGGCCGACGGCCAGCGGGAACAGCGCGATGACAATCGCGAAGAACACCAGCGGGTTGGCCAGTTCGGCGGGACGACGGCACAGCAAGCGCGCTTCGCGGGCGACCAACAGGGCAAATACACTCATGCCGACCACCGTCCCAGGTCCAGCTCGCGATAACCGGCGGGCAGGCGATTCAGGGTGTGGTGGGTGGTCAGTACGACTGAACCGCCCTGCTCGCAATGCCGGGCCAAATGGTCTTCCAGCTGGGCGACGCCCTGTTTGTCGAGGGCGGTGAAGGGTTCGTCGAGAATCCACAGCGGCGGGCCCGGCAGGTACAGGCGCGCCAGGGCCACACGGCGCTGTTGGCCGGCGGAAAGGGTGTGACAGGGAACGTCCTCGAACCCCTTGAGGCCCACGGCGGCCAGGGCCAGCCAGATGGCGTCGCGGGAAGCCGGATGATGCAGGGCGCTGAGCCAGCTGAGGTTTTCTTCGGCGGTGAGCACGTCCTTGATGCCGGCGGCGTGGCCGATCCAGATCAGGTTGCGGGCCAGCTCGGTGCGTTGTTCGTGCAGGGGGTTGCCGTTGAGACGAATGTCGCCGGCCGTCGGTTGCATCAAGCCGGCCAGCAGACGCAGCAAACTGGTCTTGCCGCTGCCGTTGGGACCACTGACCTGCACCATGTCGCCACCCGCCAGGCGCAGGTCGAGGTGTTCGAACAACAGGCGCAGGTCGCGCTCACAGGAGAGCGCTAGGGCTTCTAGAAGAGGGCTGGTCAAGAGATCGCGGGCCTTTACGGTTCAAGTCGGCGGTGCAGCGGCCGTTAAAGAGAAAAGCACAATAACGCCTTTGGCGACCGATTTTAGAGAGCTGGATCAAATAGTTGTGTGGTTTTTAGCGCTCTCTTTGCAGACGGGCCGCATTATACATGCGATGCCCTACTCTAAAGAGGGCAATTTCCCATGAGACGGCGTGCACGATGACCGGTGAAATCAACCTTCCGACGCTTCCACCCCCCCCGGCGGCCGGGCCCAGCCCAGCGCCTGCGACTGGCGAGCTGCTGAAACTGCTGGAGCCGCAGATAGGCCTGATCGACCCCGGGAAAACCGCGAACGCCGAAGTCATCGCCCTGAAACAGGGCGGTGAAGCCTTTCAGCTGTTACTCAAGCTGACCCTCGAAGGCGGTCGCCAGACCCTGGTGCAGGCGAGCAGCCCCCAGCCGCTGCCGTTGGGCAGCAATGTGGCGGTAAGCCAGACGCCGGCGGGCAACCTTACCCTCAGCCTGCAACAGGCGCTGAGCGCCAATGTCGCCGCCCTCACCCGCATCGACACCACCCAAATGCCGGTGGGCACGCTGCTGCAAGCCAAGGTGCTGACCACCCAGATGCTGCCCCAGGGCACGGCGCAACCGGCGATCTATCGCTCGCTGGTCACCGTGCTCAACAACGTGCTGGCTGGCGCCACCCTGACCGTGGAAAGCCCGCAACCGTTGCGGGTGGGCAGTTTGCTCAGTGCTGTGGTGCAAAACGCGCAGACTCTGAGCTTCGTGCCCTTGAGCGGGCTCAAGGATCAACTGGCGGTGGCCCAGCAACTGTCTACCCAGCAAAGCCGTCAGGGCTCGCTGGACGTGGTCTTCACTGCCCTGCAGAACCTGCCGCCGCCCAGCGACACCGGCAGCGGCAGCAACCTTTCCGCCGACCTGCGCGCCGCCGCCGAACGCTTGCTCGCGGCCTTGCCCGACCTCGCCCAGGTGAGCAACCCTAAAGTACTGGCGCAGGTGATCCAGAACAGCGGGGCCTTTCTGGAAGCCAAGCTCTTGGCCGGGCAAAACCCGCAGATACCGCCACTGGACATGAAAGGCGCCCTGCTGCGCCTGGTCGCCGATTTACTGCCGGCGCTGCCCGCCAGCACCAATATCAGCGCGATTCTGGCTGCCAACACCCTAGCCCAGGTACTGCCGAATTTTGTGCGCAGCCCGTTGAATACCCTCGGCCAGGTCAGCGCCCGGCAGTTGCCCACCAGCTTTCCGCTGCCTGAACGGCTGATGGCCAAGCTGGAAGGCGAAGGTGACCTGGAAAACCTGCTGCGCCTGGCCGCCGGCGCAATTTCGCGCTTGCAGAGCCATCAGTTGTCGAGCCTGGAGCAGAGCGGCACCACCGCCGATGGCCGTGTGCAAACCACCTGGCAGTTGGAGATTCCCATGCGCACCCTGCAAGACATCGTGCCCCTGCAGGTCAAGTTCCAGCGTGAAGAGCCGGCGCCGGACAAAGACCCGTCCGAGCGCAAGGACAAGAAAGACCCCAAGCAGATGCTCTGGCGGGTGGAGCTGGCGTTTGACATGGAGCCGCTGGGCCCCTTGCAGGTTCAGGCGCAATTGAACCAGGGCAAGCTGTCGAGCCAGTTGTGGGCGGCGCGGGCGTTCACCGCCAGCCTGATCGAAAGCCACTTGGGCAACTTGCGCGAGCGGCTGGTGACGTCGGGCATCAACGTGGGCGACCTGGATTGCCACCTGGGCACGCCGCCACGCGGACCGAAAACCGGATTGGAGCAACGCTGGGTGGATGAAACCGCATGAAGAACCCAACCCCGGCACGCCAGGCGATTGCCCTCAAGTACGACGGCCAGCAAGCCCCGACCCTGACCGCCAAGGGCGATGACGCCCTGGCCGAAGCCATCCTGAAACTGGCGCGGGAAAATGAAGTACCGATCTATGAGAATGCCGAGCTGGTGAAGCTGCTGGCGCGCATGGAACTGGGGGACAGCATCCCCGAGGAGTTGTACCGCACGATTGCCGAAATCATTGCGTTTGCCTGGACCCTGAAAGGCAAGTTCCCGGTGGGGTATGACCCGGACGCAGGGCCGGTGGAACGGGATGTGACCGAGCGTGGCGATGATTACTGAGTAGCCCAAGCCATGGCTCGGCAACTCCCACAGGGGATGGCACTGACTGGAAAAAATAGAGAACCCATGTGGGAGCGGGCTTGCTCGCGAATGCAGTGGGTCAGTTGATGCATGTTTCGACTGACACACCGCCTTCGCGAGCAAGCCCGCTCCCACACAAAGCCACCCCACAAAGAACGCCGATGACGCAGAGCGTCAGTTGAGGACTTCACTCAGGGGGATGAAGTTGACCCGGTCACCCATCGCCAGCGTCGTACCTTCCAACACCTCTACGAACCCTTCCGCCCACGCCGCGCTGCGCAGCACGCCGGAGCTCTGGTTGCGGTAGATGATCGCCCTGCCTTGTTCGATACGCCCGCGCAGGTATTCACGGCGGTTGCCCGGCTTGGGCCACTCGAACCCCACGGGCACGTCGAAGCGCAGTGGCTCGACATCCTGCACACCTTGGCGGCGCAGCAGATAGGGCCGTGCGAGCAATGCGTACGTCACCAGCGTCGACGCCGGGTTGCCCGGCAGGCCGATCACCGGCACGCCTCGGAAGTGGCCGAAGGTCAACGGTTTACCCGGCTTGATCGCCAGTTTCCACAGCGCCAGTTCACCTTCTTCGCGCAGGGCGATCCCCAGGAAGTCGGCCTCGCCCACCGACACGCCACCGGTGGACAGGATCAAGTCCACCGCCCCCAGACCCGCCAGGCGCGCGCGGGTCTGTTCCAGGTCGTCGGGCAGGATGCCGGCGTCGATCACTTCGCAGCCCATACGCTCAAGCCAGGTGCACAGCACACGGCGGTTGCTGTTGTAGATCTGGCCGGGGCCGAGGGGCAGGCCCGGCTCGATCAGTTCGTCGCCGGTGGAAAGCACTGCCACACGCGGGCGGCGTATCACGTTGAGACGGTCGTGGCCGAGGGAGGCGGCCAGGCCGAGTTCGATCGGCCCCAGGCGCGTACCAGCCACCAGCACCAACTCACCGACGGTGGTTTCCTGGCCCTGGGGCCGGATGTTCTGGTCAACCTGCAAAGGCTCGGTGAAGCTCACACGCTCATCGGCGTGGACCACGGCGTTTTCCTGCATTTCCACGCAGTCGGCCCCTTCCGGGACCGGCGCGCCGGTGAAGATGCGTGCACAGGTGCCGGCGGCCAGCGGCTGGGGCGCCTGGCCGGCAAAAATGCGCTGGCTGACCACCAGCGGCTCGCCGTTCCAATCCGGCAGGCGCAGGGCGTAGCCGTCCATGGCGCTGTTGGGCCAGGGTGGCAGGTCGAGGGTGGAAACCAGGTCCTGGGCCAGCACGCGACCATCGCACTCAGCCAAGGGCAAGGTGGCCTGTTCGCGGATCGGCGCGGCATCGGCCATGGCCAACAGCTGTTGCAGGGCGTCTTCTACCGGCATCAGCGTACCGGTCTTGCCAGGCTTACCCACGGGATTCACAAGGCTCTGCCTGTTTGAGGTGCGGGACGAAATTGCACGGGCGGTGACGGTTGTCCAGTTGCTCACCGAGGATGCCGTCCCAACCAGTGCGCACGGCATTGGTGGAGCCCGGCAAGCAGCACACCAGCGTGCCATTGGCCAGGCCGGCCAGGGCGCGGGATTGCACGGTGGAGGTGCCGATATCGGCCACGGAGATCTGGCGGAACAGCTCGCCAAAACCGTCGACCTGTTTGTCCAGCAGGCAGCTCACGGCTTCAGGTGTGCTGTCGCGGCCAGTAAAGCCGGTGCCGCCGGTGATCAATACTACCTGCACCACGTCTTCGGCGATCCAGTGGGCCACTTGGGCGCGGATCTTGTAGAGGTCGTCCTTGAGCAGCACACGCTCGGCCAGACGGTGGCCGGCGGCGGTCAGGCGGTCGACGAAGACCTGGCCCGAGGTGTCGGTCTCCAGGGTGCGGGTGTCGCTCACGGTCAATACAGCAATATTCAAGGGTACGAAGGGCGCATCAGCCTTGGCTTTCATGGCACGGTCCGGTTGTCGTAGGAACAGCCCGATGTTATATCACAGGCCCCTATTTGCCTGCCGCAGCGGAACCGCCATGTCCTTCGATTCTTCCCCCCTGCCGTGCTCGATCCTGTTGCTCTCCGGTGGGCGCGGCCAACGCATGGGCGGCCAGGACAAAGGCCTGCTGGCGTGGCGTGGCCAACCGCTGATTGCGCACTTGCAGCAACTGACCCGGGCGCTCACCGATGACCTGATCATCTCGTGCAACCGCAATCACGCGCGCTACGCCGCATTTGCCGACCAGCTGGTGAGCGACGACAGCCCGGATTTTCCCGGCCCGTTGGCGGGTATCCGTGCAGGATTGGCCGCAGCCCGCCATGCGCACCTGCTGATTCTGCCGTGCGATGTGCCGCACATGGACGCGCGACTGCTGGCCGAGCTGCGTGAGACGGCGCAACGCAATCCCCTGCTGCCGGTGATGGTGCGTCACGGCCAGTTCTGGGAACCCTTGATCTGTATTGTCCCCACGCACCTGCGCGACGCGGTGGAAAACGCCTGGCAGGCCGGCGAACGCAGCCCGCGCAAGATTTTCCTGCAATTGGGCGGCATCGGGCTGGAATGCCCGCCCGATGACCCGCGCCTGGCCAACCTGAATACACCCGAGCTGTTGCACCCGGGCTCGGGCGTGTCAGAATGAGCACCGCTTCAGGAACTTTGCCGACGTTGCACACGTCACAAGGTCAGCACCTACAAGTATTCTCTCGGAGACAACACCCATGACTCAACGGACCATCGCCGCTCTCATGCTTGCACTGGGCCTCGCTACCCTCGCCGGTTGCGCCTCGCCAACAGTGATCACCCTGAATGACGGTCGCGAAATCCAGGCCGTCGACACCCCTAAATTCGACAAGGATTCGGGCTTCTACGAGTTCGAACAATTGGACGGCAAGCAGACCCGCATCAACAAGGATCAGGTCCGCACCGTCAAAGACCTGTAAGCCTCACCGCTTGCACACAAGGCCCGCCTCGCGCGGGCCTTGTCGTTTTTGGCGGTTACCAGTCGAGGGTGATCCGGCTGCGAAAGCTGCGTTCCTCGCCTGTGACCGGGTCGATGAAACGCACGCCCTGGGCCAGCAGCTTGAGCGGGTTGGCGTAATCGTCGACGGCGTCCTTGATCACATCGGGATAGAACGGATCATTGCAGATACTTGCCCCGAGCGCCGTCATGTGCACGCGTAGCTGGTGTTTCTTGCCCGTTACCGGAAAGAGCGCGTAACGCCACAGCTCGCCGTTTTTTTCGCGCACCTCCACCGCCGTTTCGGTGTTGCTGACGCCCGGGCCTTCCTGCATGCGGAAGAACGGTTCGCCCTCCACCAGACGGCTTGTGTGCACCAAAGGGAACGCCAACCCGGGCAAGGCCGGGGCAATGGCTTCGTAGAATTTATCGATGCGGCGCGTGGGAAACAGCCGTTGATACGCCGAGCGGCTGGACGGGTTGGCCGAGAACAGCACCAGCCCGGCGGTGTGTCGATCGATGCGGTGCAGCGGCACCAGCGAAGGGTTGTCCAGACGCCGGATCAATCGGCGCAGCAGGGTTTGTTCGACGTACTCACCGCCCGGCGTCACCGGCAGAAAATGCGGTTTGTCAGCCACCACCAAGTGCTCATCGGCGTAGAGAATGGCCTCTTCCACCGGGATCACCTTCTCGTTCGGCACTTCGCGAAAGTAGTGAATACACAGGCCTTCGCGGTAGGCCAGGTCCAGGCTGATGGGGTGCCCATCGAGGTCGAGCACGCGGCCACGGGCAATCCGGTCCAGCCAGCGTTCACGGCTGATGGCCGGGAAATGCTCGCACAGGCAATCGAATACCGTCTTCCAGGACCCGGGCGGCAAGTGAAGGGTGCTGGCTTGGTGCTGGGACGCGGAAAAACCGGAAGTGGACATGAAGACGCTCGACGCCTGGAAAAAACCGGCAGGCATTATCCCGCATGGAGCGGGATTGAGCCTAGGGTCGGTACGAAAAGCCTTCATACAGATCCCAGGGCGGATTCAGGCCTTTGCCAGTTCCGCACGCAGCACCGGTGACGTACTGGCCGCCTCGGTGAACTCCTTGAGCCAGCGCAGTACGTCCACCGCTTCCCAGCGGCCCGGATCATAGAGGGCATAGAGCAGCCCCTGATAACCCACCACATCCAGTTGCTTGTGATAGCCGGCACGCTGGAACAACGCTTCGATTTCCGCAAAGCAGGTGTTGAAATGCACTTTGTTGAACGGCGTCTTGCCTTCCGTGACCAGGCCATCGAGGCGCAGCTCGTTCACTGCGTCGCGCACCACATCGACAGGCATGCGATTGACGCTGCTTTTCAGTTGTTCGACATTCACCACGGGCGTTCCCTCTACTCGATCACTGTACAGGCATACAGTAACGCAATATTTGGAAACCCGCCATCGAACAAACGTCAGCCCAGGAAGGCAACCACCTGCGCGGTGTCGAAGGGCCAATCCAGTTCAGCCCCGGTGTCCGTCCGGCGAAGTACCGGAATCCTTAGGCCATAGGCTTCAGTGAAGTCGTCGGGTTCGGTGATGTCGATCAACTCCACCAGCAGCCCGTGTTCGACGAGCGGCATGATTTCGCCTTCGGCGATCTCACAAAGATGACAACCCAGGGTGCCGAAGAGCTGGCATTCAGGAAGCATGGCAACAAGACCTGATTAAAAGCAGGCCCCCATTCTAGGCCTGCTCTGCACAACAGAAAACTCCGATCAGTCCTGGCTGACCGCGCCAATCTTGTGAATCGACAGGTCGGCGCCGTAATACTCCTCTTCCTGGCTCAGGCGCAGGCCATACACACGTTTGATCACGCCGTACACCAGCAGGCCGCCGACCAGTGCCACCACCACACCCAGGACGGTGCCGATCAACTGGCTGACCAGGCTCACACCGCCCAGCCCGCCCAGCGCGGTCTGGCCAAAGATGCCGCACGCGATGCCGCCCCATACGCCACACAACCCATGCAAGGGCCACACACCCAGGACGTCGTCGATTTTCCAGCGATCCTGGGCGGCGATAAAGAACCACACGAACAAACCACCCGCCACCGCACCGGTGACCAGCGCGCCTACCGGGTGCATCAGGTCTGAACCAGCGCAGATCGCCACCAGCCCGGCCAGCGGGCCGTTGTGCAGGAAGCCCGGGTCGTTGCGGCCGATCACCAGCGCGGCCACCGTGCCACCCACCATCGCCATCAGCGAGTTGACCGCCACCAGCCCGCTGACGCCGCTCAGGGTCTGCGCGCTCATCACGTTGAAGCCGAACCAGCCGACGATCAGGATCCACGAGCCCAGGGCCAGGAACGGAATGCTCGACGGCGCGAACGCCACCAGCCGCCCCTCGCGATAGCGCCCGTTGCGCGGCCCCAGCAGCAACACCGCGGCCAGCGCCAGCCAGCCGCCCATGGCATGCACCACCACCGAACCGGCGAAGTCATGGAAACTCGCGCCAAAGGTCGCGAGCAGCCAGGCTTGCAGGCCGAAGTTGCCGTTCCACACCATGCCTTCGAAGAATGGATAGATGAACGCCACGATCAACGCAGTGGCGCACAGCTGTGGAACGAAGCGTGCACGCTCGGCAATGCCCCCGGAAATGATCGCCGGGATCGCCGCAGCGAAAGTCAGCAGGAAGAAGAACTTCACCAGACCGTAACCATGGTCGGCGCTGATCACTGCCGCCGGTTGCATGAAGCTCACACCGTAGGAGATCCAATAGCCTATAAAGAAATAAGCCAGGGTGGAGATCGCGAAGTCACTGAGGATCTTCGACAAGGCGTTGACCTGGTTCTTCTGGCGCACGGTGCCGACTTCCAGGAAGGCAAACCCGGCGTGCATGGCCAGGACCATCACCGCACCGATCAGGATAAACAGGGTATTGGAGCTGTGGACGAGTGTGTCCACCGCACTTTGCAAATTTTCCATGGAGGTTGGCAGGCCTGCATCAAAGGCAAAAAGCACCAAAGCGGTTCAAGCCGGCGATTCGCGCACTAAATTGGCACTTGCAGCTCCACCCCTCTTGAGAGGGTGTGACCCGCTTTAGCGCAGCGATCAGCACGACCGGCCATTCCCGAAAGGGTTTTTCCGCGAGTTTCAGTTATTTAGGGTAAGGTTTTTGAAGGCTTTGGCCCCAACCGCCCAGATTCAGCGCAAGCCCTGGGGCATGCGCACCAAGTCATAGCAAAAGCTGTACCAGACAATTGCACTGAACCTTCACCGATGCCGGTGACTCGAAATCACACGTACCGATCAGCCAATCACGGAGATAACCATGGCCAGAAAAACTGCACAGACGGCGCAAGAGATATTGATGGCGGATTTTCAAACCCTGGTCAGTGACACCGAAAAGTTGCTGGACGACACCGCGACCCTCGCCGGCGACCAGGCTGATGAGCTGCGTACGCGGATCCACGACAGCCTGCTCAAGGCCCGCGAAACCCTGAAGCTGACCGAAGACTCTTTGCGCGAGCGCGGCCAGGCGGCGGTCACCGCCACCGAAGACTACGTGCAGGCCAATCCCTGGCAGTCGGTGGGCATTGCCGCTGGCGTGGGCTTTCTGATCGGCCTGCTGGCCACAAGGCGGTAACCCATGTCTATCGGCGAAACCGGCTCGTCCACGAGCTCTACCTCAAGGCGCCTGGGCGCAGCCGTTCTGGGCCTGCTGCACAGCCACGTCGAACTGTTTGGCATCGAATTGCAGGAACAGAAGGCGCGCACCGTCAGCCTGCTGCTGTTTGCCGGCCTGGCGCTGGTGTTCGCACTGCTGTTGCTGGTGGGGCTGTCGACCCTGGTGATGATCCTGGTCTGGGATACCGGCTACCGACTCACCGGGATCATCTGCCTCTGCGTGTTCTACACCCTGGCCGCCGCCTTCTGCGGGGTGCGCCTGAAGGCGGCAGTATTCGATGAGTCCACGCCGTTCCACGCCACCCTCGAAGAGCTGGCCAATGACCGGGAGCGCTTGCTGCCATGAGCCCGACTGAAATCCCGCAAACCACGTCCCGCCGGGAAATGCGCAAGGCACTGATCCGCCTGCGCATGGAGATGCACCGCCAGGAAATCCGTCACGAATCCCAACAGCTGATGCTGCCGCTGAACAAGGTGCGCAACCTCGGTCAGAGCTGGCAGGACGGGCTGGGCATCAAGCACGCGCCGCTGTGGGGCGTGGCCGCGGTGACCCTACTGGGCTTCTTCACCGGCAAGGGCGCCAAGGGGGGCAGCATTGGCAGCCTGACGCGCCTGGTACGACTGGGTGCCGGGTTGATCCCGCTGATCAAATTGGCCATGCAGGGCACTTCGCGCAAAAGTTGAGCGCGGCTGGCTGCATTCTTGCTAACAGAATCGGCCCGGCTCTCGTTTTCGAGGGTTGGGCCTTTTTTCGTGACCGCTCTCTAAGGAGGCCCCGTGATCGACGGGCACCCGCTCGCCTGCTTCCAGCCATTCATCGACACCGCCACCGGCCGTATCGCCGGGGTCGAAGCACTCGGTCGCCTGCGTCAAGCCGATGGCCGCTTGCTTTCGGTGGGCCCGCTGTTCGCCGACCCGCGCACGCCGGGCGTGACCCTGCGTCGCCTCGACCGGCAGATCCGCGACAACGCCTTGAGCCGCCTGCACGAGGCGCCGCACGACTGGTTCATGAGCCTGAATATCTCACCGCGCTGGATCAACCGACTGCGCCCCGGGCAAGCCCTGCCCAGCCTCAAGCAGATACACACCCACGGCGTGGACCCCGGACGCATCGTGTTCGAGATCACCGAGCTTGGGGGTGACATTCACCGGTTGGCCGAGGTGGTGGCCCGCTACCGCGAAGCCGGGGCGCGCATCGCCATCGACGACTTTGGAGCCGGCTACTCCCAGCTCGACCGGGTACTGGCGTTGCAGCCGGACATTCTCAAGCTGGACATGCGTTTGTTTCAGGATGCGGCTCGCGGCGGCCCGAGCAGCGAGGTGGTACGGGCATTGGCGCAAATGGCGGAAAAAACCGGCTGCTGGATCATTGCCGAAGGCGTTGAAACCGAGGCCCAGCTGAATTTCGCGCTGGAATGCGGCTCGCGTTACGTCCAGGGGTATCTGTTTGCCCAGGCGCAACTGCAATGGTTCGCCGCCGATGCATTCGTGCCGCGCTTTGCGCAGTTGCGCGCCGCCTATGTACAACAGAAGCTCGCCGAGCGCGGGCGCATCATGCAACTGCGCCTGCAACTGGGTGAAGTGATGAACATCCTGCAAACCTGGGCGCAAGGCCAGGCAACGCTGGCACAGTTGCCGCAACTGCCGGAATTTCCCTGGCTGCTGCGCTTTTACCAGTGCGATCGCCACGGCACCCAACTGACCCCCAACTTCGAATGGCGTCAGGATGCCTGGCAGACCGACAGCCGCTACCTGGGCCACAATTGGTCATGGCGTCCGTACTTTTACCATTTGCTGGCCGAAGGCTGGGAAGAGCGGCGCCTGACCCTGTCCTCGACCTACCGCGACGCCACCACCAACCAGTACTGCCTGACCGCAGGACAATTCTTCGATAACGGTCAGCGCTTGCTGTTAATCGATATCGACGCCGCCGGCCTGTAGATTTTCGCTTGCCCCGACTGGGCGGAACCGGGAAGCTGGAGGGGTCATTCACCGCACGGAGAGTACCCGCCTTGGATTGGCCCACCCTGCTGACTCGCGAACGTCTTGGAAAGCCCCTGCACAGCCCGGAAGAGCTGGGGCGCAGCCCGTTTCACAAAGACCATGACCGTATTATCTTTTCCGGGGCGTTTCGCCGTCTTGGCCGCAAGACCCAGGTGCACCCGGTCTCCAGCAACGACCACATCCATACGCGCCTGACCCATTCCCTGGAGGTCAGCTGCGTGGGCCGCTCCCTGGGCATGCGTGTTGGCGAAACCCTGCGTGACGCCCTGCCCGACTGGTGCGACCCCAGCGATCTGGGCATGGTGGTGCAGTCCGCCTGCCTGGCCCATGACATCGGCAACCCACCGTTCGGACACTCTGGCGAAGACGCCATTCGCCATTGGTTCCAACAGGCCGCAGGACGCGGCTGGCTGGATGACATGAGCAGCGCCGAACGCAATGACTTCCTCAACTTTGAAGGCAATGCCCAGGGTTTCCGGGTGCTCACCCAGCTTGAGTACCATCAGTTCGACGGCGGCACACGGCTGACCTACGCCACCCTCGGCACCTACCTGAAATACCCCTGGACCGCCCGCCACGCCGACTCCCTGGGCTACAAGAAACACAAGTTCGGCTGTTACCAGAGCGAGCTGCCGATCCTTGAACAGATCGCCCAGAAGCTCGGCCTGCCGCAACTCGAGGACCAGCGCTGGGCGCGTCACCCGCTGGTGTATCTGATGGAGGCGGCCGACGACATCTGCTACGCGCTGATCGACCTGGAAGATGGCCTGGAGATGGAGTTGCTGGACTATGCCGAAGTCGAGTCGGTGTTGCTCGACCTGGTGGGCGACGACCTGCCACAGACCTATCGGCAACTGGGTGCGCAGGATTCCCGTCGACGCAAACTGGCGATTCTGCGCGGCAAGGCCATCGAGCACCTGACCAACGCGGCTGCGCGTGCGTTCGTCGAACAGCAGGACGCGTTGCTGGCCGGCGTTCTGCCAGGGGACCTGGTGGAGCACATGCACGGTCCGGCCAAACGCTGCGTACTGGACGCCAAGGACATGGCCCGCAAGAAGATCTTCCAGGACAAACGCAAGACCCTGCATGAAATCGGGGCCTATACCACTCTGGAAATTCTGCTCAACGCCTTTTGCGGAGCGGCACTGGAACAGCATGGCGGGCGTACGCCCTCATTCAAAAACCGGCGCATCCTCGACCTGCTGGGTAATAACGCACCGAATCCCGCCTGGCCACTGCATGCGTCATTCCTGCGGATGATCGACTTTATTGCCGGGATGACGGACAGCTACGCCACCGAGATGGCACGGGAGATGACCGGGCGCTCCAGCCCTCAGTAACAACCTCGACCCAGCCGCCTGTTGCCTGAAGGGAATCCCCCTACGATGGGAACAGAGCGGCCTGATCGAATTCGCACAGTCGCCCGAGGAATAATCGCGCACGCTGCTGGCGGGCCTGACGAACAATTCCTACGCCCCATCCCATCGATGCTTGACTCACCGTGTGCCCCCTATGCCCAGACTCCCGCTCCACATCCTCGTGGTGGAGGACCATCCCTTCCAGCTCCTGGCCACCCAGTGCCTGCTCAAGAACTTCGGTTTTCATCACCTGACCCCAGCAGAAAACGCCGAACAGGCGATCCGCCTGATGACCCAGGCCGCAGCCCCCTTTGACGTCATGTTATGCGATCAATGCCTGCCGGACCTGTCAGGCCTGGAATTGATGGAAATCGCCAGTCGACAGGGTTGGATAACCGCAGGCATCCTTCTGAGCGGCCTGCCCAACGCCGAACTGTCGAACTTGCAGAACCAGGCAGCGCAACGCGGCCTGCCCCTGCTGGGTTATTTGTCCAAGCCCTTGAACAAGCACGAACTCACACAGTTACTGCGCCCATTATTCGCCCACTGAAATATAGGGCTTTAAACACGACCCATCTTGAAAGCAGGCACAGTGACGGAGGCAAAATCTCTGACACCGTCATCCCCCCCTGCGCCCTGGAAATACAGCCTCCGTACTTCCCAAAGCCTTACCATGTAGTAGGCAAACACCTTTTTTGATGTAGGAACTTTCTTGTTTTATATCTGTGCCTCTTGCCGTTCATGCTCCTGCCTCTTCTTCTGAGCTAATGTGCCCGCTTTATTTGCACATGCATGGAATGTGATCATGAACTCAGTTTTTATTATCGATGACCACCCTGTTATCCGACTTGCCATACGAATGTTGCTGGAACACGAAGGCTACAAGGTCGTAGGCGAAACAGATAACGGATGCGACGCCATACAAATGGTTCGCGAGTGCCTGCCGGACCTGATCATTCTCGATATCAGCATCCCAAAACTCGACGGTCTCGAAGTGCTCTGTCGCTTCAACGCCATGAACACGCCCATGAAGACCCTGATCCTGACGGCTCAGTCCCCTACCCTGTTCGCCACACGCTGCATGCGCTCTGGAGCCGATGGGTATGTCTGCAAGGAAGGTGACCTGAGCGAATTGCTGAGCGCCATTCGTGCAGTATTGTCAGGTTACAACTACTTCCCCAGCCAGGCGTTGAATGCCAATGGAAGCGAAGGCGTGGATTGCGAAGAACTTGAATTATTCAAGACAGTGAACGACCGCGAGTTGATGGTATTACAACTTTTTGCACAAGGCCGTACCAACAAGGAAATAGCCAAAGGCATGTTTCTCAGCAACAAGACAGTAAGTACTTACAAAAAAAGGCTGATGCAAAAACTGAAAGCCAATTCCTTGGTAGAACTTATCGAGATGGCAAAACGAAACGCGCTAGTGTGAGAAAGCGGATGCTCAGGTGTATAAAGGACTATCTGATTATTGTGAGTGCCGTTTTGTGCTTCAGCACTCCAGTGCTCGCCCTCCAAACGGACCCGGAACACTTTACCCTGTTAAGCCGAGCCGGCTCCGTTCAACTGGACACGCAACTGAACAAGGCTCAACGCCAGTGGTTGCAAAACAAGCGCGAACTGGTACTCGGCACTGCCACCCCTGACTACCCACCTTTCGACCTCACCTCCAGCGGGCACGACTACGAGGGGCTGACGGCTGATTACGCAGGGCTGCTGGCCAGGGCACTGGCCCTTCCGGTCAAAGTACTGCGCTACCCCACCCGGCAAGCCGCCATTCAGGCCCTGGAAGCAGGCGCCATCGACTTGTTGGGCTCCTCCAATGGCTTTGAGGCGGCAAATCCCGATCTCGTGCTCTCAGAGCCCTATGCCGTGGACCAGCCGGTACTGGTGACCCGTGAAGGCGAAACCCGCAGCCTCAGCGACGGCCTGGCCGGCCTGCGACTGAGCCTGGTGTACCACTACCTGCCGCTGGAAGAGGTGCAGAAGCTTTACCCCAAAGCGATCATCCGTGCCTATCCGTCCTATCAGAATGCCCTGAACGCCGTGGCGTTCGACCAGGCCGACGTGTTCCTCGGCGACACGATTTCCACCCACTACATGATCAACAAGGGCTACCTGAAGAACATCCGCATGGCCAACTTCGGCAAGCACGAGGCTTATGGATTCAGCTTCGCCCTGCATCGCGATCAGCCCATGCTCCTGAGTATCGTCGACGCGGTGCTGACCGCCGTGCCCATCACTGAGCGAGAGAGCATCGCCAAGCGCTGGAGCGCCGGCAGCGACATCTTGCTGACCGATCAGAAACTGCAACTGACACAACGCGAAGAACGCTGGTTGAAGGACCACCCAGTGGTCAAGGTGGTCGTCAATGAAACCTTTGCCCCGCTGACCTTCTTCGATGTCGATGGCAATTTTCGCGGAATAACCGCCGACTTGCTGGAGCTGATCCGCCTGCGTACCGGGTTGCGTTTCGAGATCCTGCGAATGCGTGATGTCAAGGGAATGATCGACCAGGTCGACACCGGCAAGGCCGATATCATCGGGGCCATCGTGCCCAGTGCCGAACGCGAAACGCAGCTGAGCTTCAGCCGCCCTTACCTGGAAAACTCCTATGTGCTGCTGACACGCAAGGAGCACAACGCCCCCGCGAACCTTGAGCAGATGGCGGGCAAGCGCCTGGCGATTACCCAAGGCAACCCGCTGGAAAAAATCCTGCAGCGGGATTTCCCGCTGATTCAATTGGTGGAAACCGCCAGCACCTTTCGCGCTTCAGAGCTGCTGGCCCAAGGGCACGTGGACGGGGCGGTGAACTCGCTGGTGATCGCCAATTACTTTCTGTCGTCGGCGCTGCTACAGGACAAGTTGCAGATCAGCACCAGCATCGGCACCCTGCCCGCCATGCTGTCCCTGGCGACCTCCCGTCGGGCTACCGAACTGGGCTCCATCCTCAACAAGGCCCTGCTCAGCATTGCCCCCGATGAACTGGGCGTGATCAACAGCCGCTGGCGAGGCTACACCGCCGACTCCGACAGCTACTGGCGCAACTATCATCACCTGATTGCGCAGATCGTGGTCGGCACCGGCTTGCTGCTGCTCATATCCCTGACCTGGAACGCGTACATGCGCCGCCAGATCAAGCAACGCAAGATGGCGGAGCGAGCGCTCAACGATCAGTTCGAGTTCATGCGCGCACTGGTCAATGAAACGCCACACCCTATCTACGTACGTGACCGCAACGGTTTGCTGCAGACCTGCAACGACAGCTACCTTCAGGTGTTCGACGTCAAGCGCGAAGAGGTCATCGGCAAAGACGCGATCCAGATGAACATGGCGCTGGAGACAGAAGCGGCGCAGTACCATGCCGACTATCAACGGGTGGTGGCCGAAGGCACGCCGCTGATCCTGGATCGCACCCTGCATCTGCACGGAAAAAGACTCACGATCTACCATTGGATCCTTCCGTACCGCGACTCCACCGGCGAAGTTCAGGGCATCATTGGCGGCTGGATCGATATCAGCGAGCGACGTCAATTGTTCGACGAACTGCGCGCAGCCAAGGAGCGCGCCGACGAAGCCAACCGAGCCAAAAGCACGTTCCTGGCGACCATGAGCCATGAGATACGCACGCCCATGAATGCGGTCATCGGCATGCTGGAACTGACGCTGAAGCGCGCCGACCAGGGCCACCTCGATCGCCCCGCCATTGAAGTGGCTTACAACTCGGCCAAGGATCTGCTGGAACTGATCGGCGATATCCTGGACATTGCGCGCATCGAATCCGGTCGGCTGAGCCTTGCCCCCGAGCGGGTGAACCTGCGCGAAGTCATCGAGTCGGTGGTCCGTGTCTTCGATGGCCTGGCACGCCAGAAAACCCTGAGCCTGTTGCTGGAGTTCAAGCCCCGTCTCGATGAAACCGACGTGTTGATCGACCCGTTGCGCTTCAAGCAGGTGCTGTCGAACCTGGTCAGCAACGCCATCAAGTTCACTGAACGGGGACAGGTGAAGATCAGGGTGGAGGTGCAGGACACTGCCATTGCGCAGCAAGTCGAAATGAAACTGGTAGTCGAGGACACCGGGATCGGCATCAGTCGGGACGATCAACAGCGCCTGTTTGAGCCTTTTGCCCAGGCCGACAACTCCGGCCATCTGGCCAGAAGTGGCGCGGGGCTGGGGCTGGTGATCTGTCGCAGTCTGTGCGCGATGATGGGCGGCCAGTTGAGCCTGAGCAGCGTACCCATGGTGGGCACCCAGGTGCATATCAGCCTCAAGATGACCCGGCTGCAACCGGCGCAGGTGGTAGACGAATTCAAGCCCGAGCAACCCACGACTCAACCGGTGCTGAATGTGCTGGTGGTGGACGACCACCCGGCAAATCGACTGCTGATGTGCCAGCAACTCGGCTACCTCGGCCATCAATACACCGCCGCTCAGCAGGGCGCAGCCGGCTTCCTGGCCTGGCGCCAAGAGCATTTCGACCTGGTCATCGCCGACTGCAACATGCCCATCATGAATGGCTACGAGTTGAGCCGTTCGATCCGTGAGTATGAACAGCGTGAGCAACGCACACCGTGCGTGGTACTGGGCTTTACCGCGAATGCCCAGCCCGAGGAAAAACAGCGCTGCATCGACGCTGGCATGAACGATTGCCTGTTCAAGCCCATCAGCCTCACAGCACTGGAGCAACAACTGGCGCAGATTGCGCATCAACCGGTCGGAACGTGCCTGGACCTCGGTAGCCTGGAAGCGCTTACCGGCGGCGATCCCGGCATGAATCAGCGCTTGCTTGAAGAACTGTTGAACAGTAGTCGCCTTGACCGTCAGGAACTGGCCGCCCTGCTGGCGCGACAAGCCTCCGCCCAGGAAATCATCGAACAGGCCCACAAGATCAAGGGCGCCGCTCGCATCGCTCAGGCCGGTTTATTGGCCGAGCAGTGTGAAAAATTGGAAAAGGCCTGCGCCCGGGAAGATGACCCGGGCACAATCGGAGCCTGCGTGAAAGGCCTGGAAAAACTCATGCTGGAGCTGGAAAGGGCGCTGTCCAGGCAGCTCCACGAGTCGCAGAGCCACTGAAATACGGCCTCTGTAGTGAGCGGGCTTGTCCCGCGCTGGGCTGCGAAGCGGCCCCAAAACCTGGCGACGCGTTCTGCCTGAATGAACACGGTGGCCTTATTGGGTCTGCTGCGCAGACCAGCGCGGCAAGCCCGCTCACCACCAGAACGGCGTTGCCTTTCCTTCACTGAATGGCATTCGTCCCTTCCCCCTCGATCAGCAGTCGGTCAACCGCAGAAAGATCGCCGCGAGTTGCTCGATTCCCGCCTGGTCCTGAGGGGTAAAGCGGCTCAGCAATGGGCTGTCCAGGTCGAGGACACCAATCAAGCGGCCGTCCTTGACCAGCGGCACCACCAGCTCACTGTTGGACGCACTGTCGCAGGCAATATGCCCGGGGAATGCGTGCACATCTTCCACTCGCTGAGTCTGGCGTGACGCAGCCGCCGCCCCACACACACCACGGCCAAACGGAATACGTACGCAGGCGATCTGGCCCTGGAACGGACCGAGGACCAACTCTTCATTGCGATTGAGGTAGAAACCCGCCCAGTTCAAATCGTCCAACTGGTTGAACAGAAATGCCGAGAACTGAGCGCTGTTGGCGATGAAATCCCGCTCATCGGCCAACAACGACTCCAATTGGGCACAGAGCATGGCATAGCCATCCAAACCGTCACCCGCCTGCTGTAAATCGATCATGGCTGACGCTCCAGCAATTTGAGGCCCACCCAGTAGCGGGCAAATTGATAAGCGCAACGACCATTGCGGTTGCCGCGCCCGGTGGCCCAGCGCACAGCAAGGATGTCGAGGGCTTCGTCGCGCTGCCATTGCAGGCCGGCCTTGCTGGCCAGCTCGCCGATCCAGTGCTCCACTACATCCAGGAAGTGCTCCTGGGTAAACGGGTAGAACGACAGCCACAAGCCAAAGCGGTCGGACAGGGCAATCTTGTCTTCCACCGCCTCGCTCGGGTGCAGCTCGCCATCCACACGTTTCCAGTTGTCGTTGTCACTCTGGTTTTCCGGTACCAGGTGACGACGGTTGGAGGTGGCATACAGCAGCACGTTTTCCGGCGCCTGTTCGAGGGAGCCGTCCAGCACGCTTTTGAGTACGCGGTAGTCGCCCTCGCCCGCCTCGAACGACAGGTCGTCGCAGAACAGGATAAAGCGTTGCGGCAGCTTCAGCAGTTGCTCGACCACGCGCGGCAGGTCGGCCAGATGGTCGCGCTCGATTTCGATCAGGCGCAGGCCGGCCTTCGCGTGCTGGGCGAGCAAGGCACGTACCATGGATGATTTGCCGGTACCGCGCGAACCCCAGAGCAATGCATGGTTGGCGGGCAGGCCATCGATGAACTGTTGGGTATTGCGCGCCAACTGTTCGCGTTGCTTGTCCACACCGATCAGGTCGGACAGGCGCATGTCCAGACTCACGTCCAGCGGCAGCAGGAAGCCACTGCGGCCTTCACGCTGCCAACGGGCGGCCAGGCACTGGTTCCAATCGATGGCCTGGCGAGGTGTCGGCAGCAGGGGTTCAAGGCGCGCGAGTACCGCGTCGGCGCGTTCAAGAAAGGCATTCAATCGAGAATCCACAATTTTTCCTCTGGCAAGTTCTTGCAAAAGATGGCGTATTGGCAACCCTGCGGCAGACCGCACGAGGCTGCGTAAAAAACGATTCATGCCGGGCAAGCCAGAGCCTGTGGATGTTCAGCTATGCTTGCCGGGCGAAGGGAAACGTGAAGTGGTTCAACACTCGATGGATATCAAGTTCGCCCACCGCTTGTCTTATAAACAAGCCAGATTGACTGTGCTGGTCGGTTTCGTCTTGGGAACCTTGCTCAGTCTGATCCAAATCGGCATTGATTATGCCAGTGAAGACGCATCCATCAACCGTGAAATACGTTCGCTGATTGAAATCAGCCACAACCCTGCGTCACGTATTGCCTACAACATCGATGCCGAACTGGCGCAGGAGCTGACCCTGGGGCTGTTGCATTCACCGGCCATCATTCATGCCCGGCTGGTCGACAACAACGGGGTGGTGCTTGCGGATGTGGAGCGGCCGCGCAAGGAAAGCAGCTATCGCCCGTTGAGCGATTTCATGTTCGGCGCCAACCGCCAGTTCGAAGACCGGCTGTACCTGAGCCACATGCCCAACGAATCCCTGGGTGTGTTGAGTCTGGACGTGGACACCTACGCCTTCGGCAGCCGCTTCCTGCGCCGCGCCGAAATCACCCTGCTCAACGGTTTTGCCCGCAGTCTCTTGCTGACCGGCATTCTGCTCGGCCTGTTCTACGTGATGCTGACCCAGCCACTGGTGCGCATCATCCGTGAGCTGAGCACACGAAAACAGGCGCACCTGGACTGCCCCCCCGGGCATGAAAACGATGAAATCGGGGTACTGGTGAGCGTTGCCAACCAGCAGTTCGAAAACATGGAAACCGAAATCCAGCAACGCCGGCACGCCGAAGACCGTCTCACGGAATATCTGGGCCAGCTGGAGGACATCGTCTCGGCCCGCACCCTGGAGCTCAAGAACAGCAACCAGCGCCTGAGCAAATCCAACGAGGAGCTGGAGGCCGCGAAGATGACCGCCGTAGGGATGGCCCAGGCCCGGGCGGCGTTCCTGGCCAATATGAGCCATGAAATCCGTACCCCGCTCAACGGCTTGCTGGGGATGATCGCGTTGTCACTGGACAGCCCGCTGAACGCCGAGCAACGCCAACAACTGTCGATTGCCCACGACTCCGGCAAAGTGCTGGTGGAATTGCTGAACGATATCCTCGACCTGTCCAAGTTCGACGCCGGCCAGCTGGAGCTGGAGCGCATCCCGTTCGACCTCGGCTCTCTGGTGGAAGACACCGCCAACCTGCTGTCGCAGAACGCAGCGCCCAGCGTCGAGTTGACCTGCCTGATCGACCCGCACTTTCCAGCGCAGGTGCTCGGCGACCCCACGCGCGTGCGGCAGATCGTCAGCAACCTGCTGTCCAACGCGTTGAAATTCACCCGCTTCGGTCGTGTGGATGTGCGCCTCAACATGCAGGATGAACGGGTCAGGATTGAAGTGTGTGACACCGGTATCGGCATCGCCCAGGAAGCCCAGGTGAAGATCTTCCAGCCGTTTACCCAGGCAGGAGCCGGCATCACCCGTCAGTTCGGCGGTACAGGCTTGGGGCTGGCGCTCACGCACAACCTGTGTGAGGCAATGAAGGGGCGCTTGAGCATCAGTTCGGAGATCGGCTTCGGCAGCCAGTTCTGCGCCGATCTGCCGCTGCCTATCCATCTGCCTGCCGCCCAGCAGCCCCCGCTCAAAGGTGAAGTGATCGCGATCACCAGTGCCGGCAGCGGTCTGACCGAACTGCTCACGACCTTGCTGCCCCATTGGGGGCTGACGCCGCGCTGCTATAACCTCGAAGAAGACTTGAGCGGGCAAAACCCGGACCTGTTGATTACCGACTGTCCGGAATGCCTGTTCCGCCTGCGTCCGGCCCTCACGGCACCGATCCTGCTGATCACCGCGTATGGCAACTTCATGCCCAGTGAAGAAGTGACCGCCCTGGCCCCTTTGCAGCAACAAGCGCGGCCATTGAGCCGCAACGCGCTGTACCAGGTTTTGCAGCGCAACCTGGGCAGCGACGCACAACTGATCCTCGACCCGATCCAGCTGGAGGCCTCCCCTTTGGCGCATCGCGCACGCATCCTGCTGGTGGAGGACAACCCGGTCAACCAACTGGTGGCCAAGGGAATGCTCAGCAAACTCGGATGCGAAGTGATCGTGGCGGCCCATGGTGGCGAAGCGCTCAAGTGCCTGGATGAGCAGCGCTTCGACATGGTGCTGATGGACTGCAATATGCCCGTGATGGACGGCTACGAAGCCAGCCGGCAGATCCGTCACAGCGGGCGCTGGCCGGACCTGCCCATCGTGGCCCTGACTGCCAATGCCCTGTCCGAAGAACGGGAACGTTGCCGGGCGGCAGGCATGGATGATTACCTGGCCAAACCGTTCCGTCGCGAAGAACTCAAGGCACTGCTGGACCTGTGGGTGCCGACGACGACAACGCTCTGATCTGCGCCAGCAGTTGGTCCAGGCCCTGACGCAAGGTGTCGGCCTGGTTCAGGTCGACGCCACTGTCACACAACAGGCGAGTCTTGAGGGTGTAGGTCTGGCCGCGCAATTGCACACCGGCGGGGCTCAGGCTCACGTGCACCTCACGCTCGTCCCGGGCACTGCGTCGGCGCTTGACCAGCACCAATTGCTCAAGGCGCTTGAGCAACGGCGTGAGCGTGCCCGAGTCCAGCATCAAACGCTCC
>NZ_JBSVVZ010000037.1:0-60476 GCF_054071875.1 Pseudomonas sp. SDO524_S393
TCAGTCGCAAATCAAGTTGACTGATACACCGCATTCGCGAGCAAGCCCGCTCCCGCACTTACTGCTCCTCGGCCTTCTTGTCCCCATGGGACAAGCTGTACACATACGCCGCCAGCAAGTGCACCTTATCGTTACCCTGCAATTGTTCTTGCGCAGGCATCTGGCCCTGGCGACCGTAGCGAATGGTCTGCTGCAACTGGGCGAAGCTCGAACCGTAGATGAACGCACCGGGGTGGGTGAGGTCTGGCGCGCCCATGGCGGGGGTGCCCTTGCCTTGCGGGCCGTGGCAGGCCACGCAGTTGGCGGCGAAGAGTTTCGCACCGTTGGCGACGTCGGCCTTTGCGCCTTCCGGCAGTTTGCGGCCATCGAGGTTGGTCACCACAAAGCCCGCCACGTCGGCCACGCCTTGTTCGCCGATGACGTCGGCCCAGGCCGGCATCACCGCGTGGCGGCCTTTCATGATGGTTTCCTTGATGGTGGCCGGTTCGCCACCCCAGCGCCAGTCGGCATCGGTCAGGTTGGGAAAGCCGTAAGCGCCCTTGGCGTCGGAGCCATGGCACACCGAGCAGTTGGATGCGAACAGGCGACCACCCATCTTCAAGGCTTGCGGGTCCTTGGCCACTTCTTCAATCGGCATCGAGGCGAATTTGGCGAAGATCGGGCCGAACTTGGCGTCCGACCGTGCCATTTCCTTTTCCCATTCATGCACGCCGGTCCAGCCGGTCTGGCCGTTGGCGAACGGGGTTTGCTTGTCGTTGTCGAGGTAGTTGTAGCCCGGCAGCAGGCCCTTCCAGTTGCCCAGGCCCGGGTACAGCGCCAGGTAGCCCAGGGCGAAGACGATGGTGCCGACGAACAGCATGAACCACCACTTGGGCAACGGGTTGTCATACTCCTCGATGCCGTCGAACGAATGGCCGACGGTTTCGTCGGTTTGCTCGGCGCGCTGCCCCCTGCGGGTCGACAGCAGCAGCCAGGTCAGGGCGAAAATGGTACCCAGACTGAGGACTGTGACGTACAGACTCCAGAACGTAGTCATTCTTTGTTACTCCTAGAAGCTTGCTCGACGTGCTTGATGGCTTCGGGATCATCCGCAAAGGGCAGCATGGTCGCGTCGTCAAACTCCGACTTGCGCCGGGGACTGAACACCCACAACGCCAGGCCGACAAAGGCCACCATCACGACAACGGTGCCCAGGCCTCGAATCATCCCGATATCCATGAAGGTCACCGTTTGCTTTTGATGAGGGTGCCCAGGCCTTGCAGGTAGGCCACCAAGGCGTCCATTTCGGTCTTGCCCTTCACGGCTGCGGCTGCACCGGCGATGTCTTCATCGGTGTAGGGCACGCCCAGGGTGCGCAAGACTTCCATCTTCTTCGCGGTGTCCTTGCCGTCGAGCTTGTTTTCCACGAGGAACGGATACGCCGGCATTTTCGACTCCGGCACCACGTTGCGCGGGTTGTACAGGTGCGCACGCTGCCAGTCATCGGAGTAACGCCCGCCGACACGGGCCAGGTCCGGCCCGGTGCGCTTGGAGCCCCACAGGAACGGGTGGTCCCACACGCTTTCGCCGGCCACCGAGTAATGGCCGTAGCGTTCGGTTTCGGCGCGGAACGGACGGATCATCTGCGAGTGGCAGCCGACACAACCGTTGGCGATGTAGACGTCGCGGCCTTCCAGTTCAAGGGCGGTGCGCGGCTTCATGCCTTCCACCGGCTTGTTGGTCACGTCCTGGAAAAACAGCGGAACGATCTGGGTCAGGCCGCCGATGCTTACGGCGATGACCATGAAGAAGGCCAGCAGGCCGATATTCTTCTCGACTACTTCATGCTTCATCAGTGCGCTCCCACAACGGCGATCTTGGCGGCGGCTTCGGCTTCGGCAGGGTCGGAGGCACGTACGGTGCGCCAGACGTTGTAGGCCATGAACAGCATACCGGCGGCGAAGAACGCACCGCCCAGGGCGCGGACGATGTAGCCCGGGTGGCTGGCTTGCAGCGCTTCGACAAAGGAGTAGGTGAGGGTGCCGTCATCGTTGATCGCGCGCCACATCAGGCCCTGGGTGATGCCGTTGACCCACATCGAGGCGATGTAGAGCACGGTGCCGATGGTGGCCAGCCAGAAGTGCGCGTTGATCAGCCCGACGCTGTGCATCTGCACGCGACCGAACAGTTTGGGAACCATGTGGTACACCGCGCCGATGGAAATCATCGCCACCCAGCCGAGGGCGCCGGCGTGCACGTGGCCGATGGTCCAGTCGGTGTAGTGGGACAGCGAGTTGACGGTCTTGATCGCCATCATCGGCCCTTCGAAGGTCGACATGCCGTAGAACGCGAGCGACACCACCAAAAAGCGCAGGATCGGGTCGGTGCGCAGCTTATGCCAGGCGCCCGAGAGGGTCATCATGCCGTTGATCATGCCGCCCCAGCTGGGGGCCAGCAGGATGATCGACATCGCCATGCCCAGGGACTGTGCCCAGTCCGGCAATGCGGTGTAGTGCAAGTGGTGCGGGCCGGCCCAGATGTACAGGGTGATCAGCGCCCAGAAGTGCACGATGGACAGTCGATAGGAGTAGATCGGACGCTCGGCCTGTTTGGGCACGAAGTAGTACATCATCCCCAGGAAGCCGGTGGTCAGGAAGAACCCCACGGCGTTGTGGCCGTACCACCACTGGATCATCGCGTCCGTCGCCCCGGAATAGGCCGAGTAGGACTTGAACAGGCTGACCGGCAGCGAGGCATGGTTGACGATATGCAGCATCGCCGTCACCAGGATGAACGCGCCGTAGAACCAGTTGCCCACGTAGATGTGCTTGGTCTTGCGCTTGACGATGGTGCCGAAGAACACCACGGCGTAGGTCACCCAGACGATGGCCAGCAAAATGGCGATGGGCCATTCCAGCTCGGCGTATTCCTTGGTGGTGGTGTAGCCCAGCGGCAGGGTGACGATGGCACCCAGGATGACCGCTTGCCAGCCCCAGAAGGTGAAGGCCGCAAGGCTGTCGGAGATCAGTCGCGTCTGGCAGGTTCGCTGCACGACATAGTAGGAGGTGGCAAACAATGCACAACCACCGAAGGCGAAGATCACCAGGTTGGTGTGCAGTGGGCGCAGGCGACCGAAGGTCGTCCATGGCAAACCGAAATTCAATTCCGGCCAAACCAGTTGCGAGGCGATGAACACCCCGAGCCCCATGCCAAGGATCCCCCAGACCACCGTCATGATGGTGAACTGGCGGACTACCTTATAGTTATAAGCAGTCGGACTGATTGCTGTGCTCATTCTAAGGTTCCACGGTTCAGGTTTTTTTATAGGTAAAATCGGCCGCAAGTATGTAGAAAGCGAGGGGCCATTGCAACGCAAGGGCTGACCTGTATCAATGCGTTCCACGCCAGATTCTGCGCCCTTTCCCTGTTTTGAGTAGGGACAAAATACAAAATGGAAAGCTGATCGAGTGGACAGGAAAATTTCGGCTCGTGACGGGAGTCGTCGCGTATGCCAGAACCGGTCCGCTGTGCAGGGAAGCGTAGACCCGAATGGCGGGAGGGGAAAGTTGTGCGTTGGAGGGGGTGTGACAAAAGGTCGCGAAGTCTCGGCGGGGGAAAGGGCGGTTATTCGTCCCAGGGATTGATCGCCGTCACGCCACTGGATTTGAAGTCACTGCGATTGCGTGTGAACACGGTGAGTCCGTGTATCCGCGCGGTCTTGCTGGCCGGGCTAGCAAGACAGTGCGCAAAAAGCGTTGGCGAACACCAGGCCAGATCTATTTATGCGTGAAAACTCTTCATGGATTGGAACCGGCTAGGCCTTTTTCCCACATAGGAAAAGCAAATAGGCAGTAGGACTTCCAGTTAAGGAGAATTTGATGAGTGTTAACGCAATGTCCAATCACGCCATGCACGCTATGCAGCCGGCGTCGCAACTTTCGACAAAACCGGGCACCGACAATCCGTTCACGCGGATGAGTGAGGCGCAATTGGTCAGGCATCTCTACGCTAATTTCGACAGGTTCACCGACCCTAAGCAGCCAGGCGTTGTCACGCGTCAATCCCTTGAGCGCATCGCGTATAGCTCCACGCAGTCTGGTATCAGCGCCGAAGATTCGCAGTTTGCACGGGCGCTGCTGGAAAACCATGGCCTCATGGACAAGCTGGACACCTATGGCAGGTCCAGACACGACGGAAAAATTAAACGGGAAAGTGCCCTTGCCGTCGCCTCCCCTGAGTACCAGCGGTTCAGTACCATGAGCGATAAGGAGATGTCCGACTACTTGATTGATCATTTCGATACGTTCAAGGAGTCCCCGGAAACTTTTAGCGCGTCCGGGCCCGATCTGGGGGTGACCATTTGGTCACTTGAGGATGTAGCCCTTTGGCCGAAGTCGCCTCTTGAGGCGAAGATGTTTGCGCATGAGTTGCTGGATCGCCCCGAGCTGATGAGTCGGCTGGGATTGAAGGATCGGGGCAGCCGAGTGACCCAACAATCTCTCGTGATCGCTCAGTCCAATCTTCCGTAAGTGCAACAATCAACGCTGTCGGTCTGATTGAAGCCACTGCAACCTGACAAAAAGCCCCGTCAGTATTCACTGTGCGGGGCTTCGTAGTGGGCGAGGGCTGATTACTCCTGCGTCTTCTGCTCCCCATGGGACAAGCTGTAAACATACGCGGCCAGCAAGTGCACTTTGTCATTGCCCTGCAACACGTCCTGCGCCGGCATCTGGCCCTGGCGGCCATGACGGATGGTCTGCTGCAACTGCGCCAAGCTGGTGCCGTAGATGAAGCCGGCGGGTTGGGTCAGGTCAGGTGCGCCCATGGCTTGCATGCCGTGGCCCTCTGGGCCATGACACGCCACGCAGGTGGTATTGAAGGCCGCCTGGCCGGCGACCCGGTCGGCGTTGCTGTCGACGGGCAACGGCAGCTTGGCCAGATCGTGGCGTACATAAGCGGCGACGTTTTTCACCCCGTCTTCGCCCAGTATTTCACCCCAGGCCGGCATCGCCGCATGACGCCCATTCATGATCGTCGTTTTGATCGCGTCGGCCGAACCGCCCCAGCGCCAGAGCGTGTCCGCCAGATTCGGGAAGCCGTACGCGCCCTTGGCATCCGAGCCATGGCACACCGCGCAGTTGGAGGCGAACAGGCGCGCCCCCATTTTCAGCGCCTGCGGATCCTTGGCGACCTCTTCCACCGGCATCGCCGCGAATTTGGCGAAGATCGGCCCGAACTTGGCGTCGGCCCTGGCCATTTCCCTGTCCCATTCCCTGGTCTGGGTCCAACCGTCTTCATAGCCTGGCAACACACCTTTCCAGTTGCCCAGGCCCGGGTAGAGGATCAGGTAGCCGACCGCAAACACCAGGGTGCCGACGAACAGCATGAACCACCACTGGGGCAGCGGGTTGTCGTATTCCTCGATACCATCGAAGGCGTGGCCCATGGTCTGGTCCAGGCTGCCCTTGGTTTCGCCCTTGCGGGTGCCGATCAGCAGCCAGGTCAGGCCGATCAGGCTGCCGAGGGTCAATACGCAGATCCATGTACTCCAGAACAGGGTCATGGCTGTGGGCTCCTTGTTGCAGGCTCGTCATGAGCGTCGGATGGAGAAGGTTCATCGGCGAACGGCAGCAGGCGCGCCTGCTCGAATTCCGCATTGCGTTGGCGGTTGAACACCCACAGCGACAGGCCGATGAAGGCGATGGCGACCACCAGCGTGCCGAGGCCGCGGACGGTGCCGGCATCGAATTCAAATCCCATGGCTCACCTCTTGCTCTTGATGGCAGTGCCGAGCACTTGCAGGTAGGCAACCAGCGCGTCCATCTCGGTCTTGCCCTTGAGGCTGGCCACGGCACCGTTGATGTCGTCGTCGCTGTAGGGCACGCCAAGGGTGCGCATGACTTTCAACTTGGTCTCGGTGTGACTGCTGTCGACCTGGGCGGTGACCAGCCACGGGTAGGCCGGCATTTTCGACTCGGGCACCACGTTGCGCGGGTTGTACAGGTGCGCGCGGTGCCAGTCGTCCGAGTAGCGCGCGCCGACGCGCGCCAGGTCCGGCCCGGTGCGCTTGGAGCCCCACAGGAACGGGTGGTCCCACACGCTTTCGCCGGCCACCGAATAGTGGCCATAGCGCTCGGTCTCGGCACGGAACGGGCGGATCATCTGCGAGTGGCACTGTACGCAACCTTCGCGAATGTAGATGTCACGGCCTTCCAGTTGCAGCGCGGTATAAGGCTTCATGCCATCGACCGGGGTGTTGGTCACATCCTGGAAGAACAGCGGGACGATCTGGGTCAGGCCGCCGATGCTCACGGCCAGTACCATGAGCAGCATCAGCAGGCCGACGTTCTTTTCAATCGTTTCGTGTTTCATCTTGAACTCCTCAGGCCAACTGCGCGGTGGTGACGGCTTCGACAGGTTGCGCCGAACGTACGGTGCGCCAGGTGTTGTAGGCCATCAGCAGCATGCCGCCGAGGAACACCGCACCGCCCACCAGCCGCACGATGAAGCCCGGATGGCTGGCCACCAGGGTTTCGACGAAGGAGTAGGTCAAGGTGCCGTCTTCGTTGACCGCACGCCACATCAGGCCCTGGGCGATGCCGTTGACCCACATCGAGGCGATGTAGAGCACGGTGCCGATGGTGGCCAGCCAGAAATGCGCGTTGATCAGGCCGAGGCTGTACATCTGCTCGCGGCCGAAGACTTTCGGGATCATGTGGTACAGCGCGCCGATGGAGATCATCGCCACCCAGCCGAGGGCGCCGGCGTGGACGTGGCCGATGGTCCAGTCGGTGTAGTGGGAGAGGGCGTTGACGGTCTTGATCGCCATCATCGGGCCTTCGAACGTCGACATGCCGTAGAAGGCCAGGGAAACGACCAGGAAGCGCAGGATCGGGTCGCTGCGCAGCTTATGCCAGGCGCCCGAGAGGGTCATCATGCCGTTGATCATGCCGCCCCAGCTCGGGGCCAGCAGGACCAGCGACATCACCATGCCCAGCGATTGCGCCCAGTCCGGCAGCGCGGTGTAGTGCAAATGGTGGGGGCCGGCCCAGATGTACAGGGTGATCAGCGCCCAGAAGTGCACGATGGACAGGCGATAGGAATACACCGGGCGTTCGGCCTGCTTGGGCACGAAGTAATACATCATCCCCAGGAAACCGGCGGTGAGGAAAAAGCCGACGGCGTTGTGCCCGTACCACCACTGCACCATGGCATCCGTCGCACCGCCGTAGAGAGAGTAGGACTTGGTCAGGCTGACCGGGATTTCCAGGTTGTTGACGATATGCAGGATGGCCACGGTGATGATGAACGCACCGAAGAACCAGTTGCCGACGTAGATGTGCTTGGTGGTGCGCTTCATCACCGTGCCGAAGAACACGATGGCGTAGGCCACCCAGACGATGGTGATGAGGATGTCGATCGGCCATTCCAGTTCGGCGTACTCCTTGGAACTGGTGTAGCCCAGTGGCAAGGTGATCGCGGCCAGAAGAATGACAAGCTGCCAGCCCCAGAAGCAGAACGCGGCGATTTTCGGCGCGAACAGCTGTGTCTGGCAGGTGCGCTGCACCGAATAGAACGAGCTGGCGAACAGTGCGCAACCACCAAAGGCGAAGATCACCGCGTTGGTGTGCAATGGGCGCAACCTGCCGAAGCTGGTCCACGGCAGGTCGAAGTTGAGCGCAGGCCAGACCAATTGGGCGGCGAGAAAAACCCCGAGGCCCATGCCGACGATGCCCCACACCACCGTCATAATGGCGAATTGGCGGACCACCTTGTAGTTATAGGCGGTACTTAAAGTAGTGTTCATGGTTCCCCATCCACGGTTCAACCCAAGCCAGTGCGGCACTTGGGCTGGAGTTATAGGCAGACTAAAAAGCGAGGCAAGCATGGGCAAAGAGCACAAGGCCAGTATTGACGGGGATCAATGGGCGCAGTGTGTGCGGGAGCGGGGTTGGTTGTGGGATGTCGCGACAGGCGCCGGCGTGGATACGCCGGTGACCTTGATCCTGGCCCACGGCGCCGGCGCCCCGATGGACTCAGCGTTCATGAACGACATGGCTGCACGCCTTGCCGCGCACGGCGTGAACGTGCTGCGCTTCGAGTTTCCCTACATGGCCCAACGCCGTGTGGACGGTGGCAAGCGTCCGCCGAACCCGGCGCCCAAACTGCTGGAGGCCTGGCGTGAGGTGTACACCGAGGTGCGACGTCATGTCGCTGGGAAACTGGCGGTTGGCGGCAAGTCCATGGGCGGGCGCATGGCCAGTTTGCTCGCCGATGAGTTGGGTGCCGACGGACTGGTGTGTCTGGGCTATCCGTTCTATGCGGTGGGCAAGCCTGGGAAACCTCGGGTCGAGCATCTGGCCGGGCTGAAGACGTCGACCTTGATCGTACAAGGCGAACGCGATGCCTTGGGCAATCGGGAGGCGGTGGAAGGGTATGCGTTGTCGCCGAGCATCGAGGTGATGTGGCTGGTGGCGGGGGATCATGACTTGAAGCCGTTGAAGGCGTCGGGGTTCAGCCATGAGCAGCATCTGGAGGCGGCGGCGGTGAAAGTGGCTGAGTTTCTTGGTGGCTGTTAGGGCCTCTTCGCAGGCAAGCCAGCTCTCACATTGGACGGGGTTCACAGATTTTGATTTGTGAATGCATTCAAGTGTGGGAGCTGGCTTGTCGAGTCGTCGCACCGCTGCGAAAGCGGTTTATCGGTTGAAACGCTCTACCAGCGAATACTGGGTATTGGCGGTATGGGTCAGCTCTTCACTCAACTGCGCCGAGTTCAACGCCTGCTCCGACGTCTGGTCCGCCAGCAACGCAATGGTGCTGATATTGCGGCTGATCTCTTCGGCGACCGAGCTTTGCTCTTCGGTCGCTGCGGCGATCTGGGTGGTCATATCGGTGATATGCGCCACTGCCTCGCTGATGCCCACCAGTGCCTCATCGGCCTCCATCACTCGCGCTACGCCTTCTTCGGCCTGGCGATGCCCGGCGTCCATGGTTTGCACGGCGGCGCTGGCGGTTTGCTGCAGCTTGGCGATCAGGGTATGGATCTGACCGGTGGACTCGGCAGTGCGCTGAGCCAACTGTCGAACTTCGTCCGCGACCACCGCAAAACCACGGCCCATCTCACCGGCACGAGCCGCTTCGATGGCGGCATTCAAGGCCAGCAGGTTGGTCTGGTCGGCGATGCCTTTGATCACATCGACCACGCCGCCGATTTCATCGCTGTCCTTGGCCAGTTGGGTCACGGTCACGCCGGTTTCACCCACTGCGACGGACAGGCGCTGAATCGCCTCGCGGGTTTCCCCGGCGATGTCGCGACCACGGCCGGTCAGGCGGTTGGCTTCCTGGGTCGCATCGGCCGTGCGCTGCACATGGCTGGCGACTTCCTGGGTGGTCGCCGCCATCTGGTTGACCGCGGTGGCCACTTGTTCGGTTTCGACGCGTTGGCGTTCCAGGCCGCTGGAGCTGTTGTGCGCCAGGGTATTGGACTGCGCCGCCTGATCGTTGAGGTGTTCGGCGGTGTCCTGCAAACGTGTGAGGCACGTCTTCAGGCGTGCCTCCTGGCTGAGGATCGACATCTCCAGCCGTGCCTGGGCGCCACGGCTGTCGGTGTACATCTGCGCGATCAACGGGTCGGAGGTGGTCTGTTCCGCCAGGCGCAGCAGGCGCTTGAGGCCACGTTGCTGCCAGCTCAGGCCCAGCAGGCCCAACGGCACCGACAACGCCGCCGCCAGGGCGAAGCCCCAGTGGGAATTGAGTGACGCGCCGATCATGAAGCTCAACTGGCTCACCAGAATAAAGGGCAGCCAGTCCTGCAACACCGGCAGCCATTTATCGCGCTGTGGAACGGCAGACTTGCCCTGGTTGAGGCGTTGATAGAGCGCTTCGGCCCGGCGGATCTGCTCGGCGGTGGGCTTGATACGCACCGATTCGTAGCCGATCACCTGGTTGCCATCGAAGACCGGCGTCACATAGGCGTTGACCCAATAGTGATCACCGCTCTTGCAGCGGTTCTTGACGATGCCCATCCATGGCAAGCCTTGTTTGAGCGTGGCCCACATGTGCGCGAACACCGCCGCCGGAACGTCTGGGTGACGTACCAGGTTGTGCGGCGCACGTACCAGTTCGTCACGGGTGAACCCACTGATCTCGACAAACGCGTCGTTGCAGTAAGTGATCACACCCTTGGCATCGGTGGTGGAGATCAACCGTTGCTGAGCGGGGAAGGTACGTTCGCGCTGGGTAACGGGTTGGTTATTACGCATGATTGTTCAATCCGCAAGGCTTTGAGGGGGTATCGGCGGTTGCAGGCATTTATTTAGCTTATTTTTTGCAACAATCAGCCGGCCAGCATCGGGTACGTAAACAAACCGAAGTGAAGCAGGTTCAAGCCGAAGTGCGTCGCCACCGCAGCACCCAGTCCGCCGAAGCGATAGGCCAAGCCATACCCGATGCCCGCGATCGTCGCCAGGAGCACCCAGTACCAGCCCGCCCCGACATGCACCAGGCCGAACAGCAACGAAGCCAGCAGCAGCGCCAGGTTCTCGCCATAGGGCAGGTGTTTGAGGCGCTGGCTGAGCCCGCCCTGAATGTAGCCGCGGAACAGTGTTTCCTCCACCAGAGTCACCAGCAGCAGGTTGTTGAGTACCCACAGCCAAGACTGGTCCGGCCACTTGGGCGCCCAGTCGATCACGCCCAGCAGGTTCGCCAGGCCCAGCGCAACAATGGCCGTCAGCGTCAACGCCAGTGCGGTCACGCAGATCGACAGGCGCAAGGTGCGCCGCGCCACGATCCATGGGCAGGCCAGCAGCAGCCAGAAACCAATCAGCGGTTTGTCCTGGTTCAGGTACATCGAGAAGGGCACTGCGTCAGCGGTAAACCGTTGAGGGGCGATGGCGCGACCGTTGTAGAAGCCCGGTAACCAGTGCATGGCCAGGCCCAATGCCAGCACGATGAACAAGCCGTGGCCAAGGTAGCGTGCCCAGGGCGTGCGTTGCTGGCGCACGGCGTAGCCGGCCAGTAACAGCAGGGCGACGGACAGTGCCGCCAGTGCGCCCAGCTGCCCGTAGGCGAGGGCCAAAACGTAGCCGATGGAAAGAAGCGCCAGGTACAGCCAGGGCAGTGCGATCATGGGGAGCATCCTTGAAAAAACTCGGCGGCATTATAGCGACGGGGCTTGCCGACCCGCATGAAAACTCCGCCACGCGCGGGTGTTCATGAAGTGTTTGCAAAACGTATCCGCGGCTGGTTATAGTCGCCGCGTCTTCATCCCTTCACACAAGATCAGCCCATGCCAGCTCTCCAGCGCACAGTGGTAGTCGATTCAGCGGTCAACGCTGCGGTCGTGCCGTGCGGGAACCAGCAGCCTGTGCAGATCAGTCATTACCCACCTCCTGTCAGTAGCACGCCGGTGTACGCAGTCGTATCACCGCCGGGTGTTGGCATTTCGGGCTGATCAGCTGATCGCTGTTCCCGTCTGCCCACCTCAAAAAACCTACTGAGTTTCAGCGCTTGCTGAATTGGCTTCTTGTCTGATGACAGGTGGTATTCATGTCTGTTCTTTCGAAACAATCCGTGGCCGCGGCGGCCTCGACGAGCCTGTTTGTCCTGCTGTGGAGCAGTGGGGCGATTTTCTCCAAATGGGGCCTGGCCCACGCTTCACCCTTTGCCTTTCTGCTGATCCGTTTTGCCATTGCCCTGGTGGGCTTGGTGGTGCTGATTCCGGTTCTGCGGTTGAAGCTGCCGCGTCCCGGCAAACCCTTGCTCTACGCGGTATCGACCGGGCTGGTGTTGCTCGGGGCCTATCAGATTTTCTATCTGCTGGCCTTGAACCTTCACGTCACGCCGGGGGTGATGGCTACCATCATGGGCGTGCAGCCGATCCTCACTGTGGTGCTGATGGAGCGTCAGCGTTCGTTGAGCCGCGTGTTCGGCCTGGGGCTTGGGTTGGCGGGGCTGGTCATGGTGGTCTATCAGGGCATCGGTGTGTCCGGCATGTCCCTGGCGGGCATGCTGTGCGGGCTGCTGGCCCTGGCCAGCATGACTTTCGGCTCGATCATGCAGAAGCGCATTACCGACAACCCGCTGGGCACACTGCCGGTGCAGTACCTGGCGGGGCTGCTGCTGTGTGCGGTGTTTGTACCGTTCCAGCCGTTCCATTTTGACCACGGCACCGGCTTTTACCTGCCGGTGCTGTGGATGGGGCTGGTGGTGTCCGTGCTGGCGACGCTGTTGCTGTACCGCCTCATCGCCCGGGGCAATCTGGTGAATGTCACCAGTCTGTTCTACCTGGTGCCGGCGGTGACGGCGGTGATGGACTACCTGATCTTCGGCAACCGGCTGGCGCTGCTGAGCCTGCTAGGGATGGGGTTGATCATCATCGGCCTGGTGTTTGTGTTCCGCAAACACTGATGGATGCCGCTGCAGGAGCCGGCATGCCGGTTCCTACAGCGGTTTGGCCAATTTGCCCGGCCGCAGCACCAGCCACAACGCGCCCGCAATCAATACACCGCCATACAGATGCGCCATCGACAGGGGTTCATCGAGCAGTAACGCGCCCCACAGCACGCCGAACGGCGGAATCATGAAGGTCACGGTCATCGACTTCACCGGGCCGATGGCGGACAGCAGGCGGAAGTACAGAATGTAGGCGAACGCGGTGCACACCAGGCCCAGCCCCAGCAACGACAGCCATACATTCCAGCCGCCCCAACTGGCAGGCGGATGGCTGATGGCGTTGTAGGCAAACAACGGCAGCAGTAACAGTGTGGCGCCGAGCATGCTGCCCAGGGCCGAAAGGCGGCTGTCCAGCCCACCTTGCTGGTCCAGCCAGCGTCGGGCGAGAAAGCCGGCAAAGCCATAGCAGGTGGTGGCCAGCAGGCAGGCCAGCGCGCCCATCAACAGGTGCAGGTCAAACGCTACCGGCCCGGCACGGGTCAGCACGCCCACCCCCAGCAGGCCCAGGCACACCCCCGAGACTTTCGACAGCGTCATGCGTTCACTGAAAAACAGCCCGCCGATCAACACACCCATCAGCGGCGTGGTGGCATTGAAGATCGCCGAATAACCCGCCGGCAGCACTTGGGCGGCCACCGAATACAGGGTCGCCGGGATCCCGGAATTGATCATCCCGAGCAGCAGCACCGTCTTGAACTTGCCCTGGAAATCCCACTTCACCCGCATCACCGCGAGGATCGCCAGCAAGCCCGCAGCGGCAATCGACACGCGGAAAAACGCCGTCGGCACGCTGCCGATCTCCGGCGCGATGATGCGCATGAACAGAAAGCTCGCGCCCCAGACGGCCGCCAGCCCCAGCAGGTACACAATATCGACAGGTCTCACGAAGCGCTCCTACGTCAGTAAGGCGGCGAGTGTTGCCCAGAGACCTGCCCAACACAATCACTGATTACACGACAAACCGCGTGACCAGCCCGTTGAGGTCCACGGCCAGGCGCGACAGCTCCTGGCTGGCGGCTGACGTTTGCGTGGCGCCGGCGGCGGTCTGGGTGGACAAGTCACGAATGTTCACCAGGCTGCGGTCCACATCCCGTGCCACCAGCGCCTGTTGCTCGGCGGCGCTGGCGATCACCAGGTTGCGCTGGCTGATCTGCGAGATGGCGGCGGTGATCTTTTCCAGGGCGCTGCCGGCGCTGTTGGCCCGTTGCAGGGTCTGGCCGGCGTGTTCGGCGCTGCTGGTCAGGGCGTCGACGGTGTCCTGGGTCCCGCGCTGGATGCCGGTAATCATCTGTTCGATTTCTTCGGTGGAGTCCTGGGTGCGTTGCGCCAGGGAGCGCACCTCATCGGCGACCACCGCAAAACCACGTCCGGCCTCACCGGCCCGCGCCGCTTCGATGGCTGCGTTCAAGGCCAGCAGGTTGGTTTGCCCGGCGATGCCGCGGATCACTTCCAGCACCTTGCTGATGTCCTGGGCCTGCACGGCCAGGCCTTCGGCCTTGTTGGAGGCGCCGAGCACTTCGTCCACCAGGTTCTGGATCGAGCTGATGGTTTCGCTGATCTGGTAGTGGCCGTGTTTGCTGTCCTCGTCGGAGGCCTGGGACGCTTCGGCACTCGACACCGCATTGCCCGCCACTTCATCCACGGCAGCGCTCATTTCGGTGACGGCGGTGGCGGCCTGTTCGATCTCATCGTTCTGCGCCTGCAAGCCACGGGTGCTCTGTTCCATCACCGAGCTCATCTCTTCGGCGGCCGAGGCCAGTTGCTGGGCCGACTCGCTGATGCCACGAATGGTGCTCTGCAACTGCGTCTGCATGGTGGCCAGGGCGGTCAGCAACTGGGCCGGCTCATCCTGGCCCTGCACCACGATCGGTTGGCTCAGATCACCGCCGGCGATGGTGCGCGCCACATTCAATGCCTGGCCAAGCGGTGCGGTGATACTGCGGGTCAGCAACCACGCCAGCAGGAGGGTGGCAATCAGCGCGATGACGATGATCAGGCCGACAACCCACTGCGCGCTCGAATACATCTGCGCGGCTGAATCCGCCGCGGCTTCCACACCTTTCTGGTTGAAGGTGATCAGGTCTTCCAGGCTTTGATTGAGGACCGTGCCCTGGGGCGCCAGGCGGCTGTTGAGCAGGTCAATGGCCTCCTGCTGCTGGTCTTTGTCTACCAGGGCGACCATTTGATTGACGATGCTGAGGTAGGTGGCCGCGTTGCCTTTCAACACCTTGAGCAGGTCGCGTTCGGCGTCGCTGCTCAGCAGGGTTTCATGGCGGTCCAGCAAGGCTTGCAGTTCGCTGCGCTGGCGGGTGATCAGGACCTTGCTGTTGTCGCGGATACGCGATTCGTCGGTGGTGGCCAGGCGCAGGGCTTCCAGACGGATGCTGGCCACATAGGCGGCGCTGTCATGGATGTTCTCGATGCTGGGCATCCACGACTCTTCGATAACCAGCGCGCTCTCCCGCAGCTTGGCCATCTGCCCCAGGCCAAACAGGCCCACCACCACCAGCAGACTGGCCAGTACCCCAAAACTCAGGCTGGCGCGCAGACCGATCCTCATGTTCCTCAATGACATCTCAATGCTCCTTGGGCGATTAGAACCTGTTCCCGGATCGGTCTTCAGACCTTGTTAGGGTGGGAGAGGGCGCGCTATATATCAAAGTGCCATCAATGTCGTAATCAGGGTTTCCCTTAGTGGAATTCCGCGCATCGCGAGGTGGAGACGACCGAGGTTGTGCAGCGTTTTCCGGCGCCTGCCTGCCAAGCCCCGCCGTTGCAGGCGTACGGGTAAAACGAAAGGTGACTTGGAGGTTTGTTTGTTGACCGATTGGTCGAATAAAAAAATTGAAAACAAATGTACGAAATACGCGGATTTGTTCCGGTTTGTGCAAGAAGTGACTCTTCTCGCGCCTGCATTCACTGACTAAGCTCAAGGCTCCAGATACCCGCAGAGGTTTCCCGCATGTCGCAGTCCGCCCTCGCCGTCGCCCGGATGATCCTCGATGGCTTTGACGATTACCGTGAGCATTTCCGCCGGATCACCGACGGTGCCCGTGAGCGTTTCGAAAAAGCCCAATGGCAACTGGGGCAGGCGGCTTCGGCGGCGCGCATCAACCTTTATGAAGAGAAGGTTGCAGAGGTAACTGCGCGGCTGCGCGCGCACTTCGAAGAGGCGGTCTTGCTCGACATCGATGCCTGGCCCGTGGTGAAAAGCGCCTACATCGGGCTGATCGACCTGCGCTTTGACGATGAACTCTCGGAGACCTGGTACAACTCGATCTTCTGCGGCCTGTTCAGCCACGACCTGATCAGCGATGGTTGCATGTTTATCCACACCACCCGGCCTAGCCTGCGCCGGGCGCGGGCCGCGCAGACCCGCACCTACACGCCCGACGGCAACATCGCGCAGATGCTGGCGCAGATCTTTGCCGACTACCGCTTCAGCGAGCCCTACGCGGACCTGGCCACCGACCTGCGCCGCCTTGAAGCGCAACTGCGCGAAAGCCTGCCGGACTGGGTGTGCAAGGACCCGGAACTCAATGTCGAGCTGTTCTCCTCGGTGCTGTATCGCAACAAGGGCGCCTACCTCGTTGGCCGTCTCTATACCCACGATGAACAATGGCCGCTGGTGATTCCGCTGCTGCACCGCGAAGGACGGGGCATCCAGATCGATGCGCTGATTACCGACGAAGCAGAGGTGTCGATCATCTTTTCGTTCACCCGGTCCTACTTCATGGTCGACGTACCGGTACCGGCGGAATTTATCGGCTTTCTCCGACGCATCCTGCCGGGCAAGCACATTGCCGAGCTGTATACCTCCATCGGTTTTTACAAGCACGGCAAGTCAGAGTTCTACCGCGCATTGATCAATCATCTGGCCACCACCGATGACCGCTTCATCATGGCCCCTGGCGTGCGCGGCATGGTCATGAGCGTGTTCACCCTGCCGGGCTTCAACACGGTGTTCAAGATCATCAAGGACCGTTTTTCACCGTCGAAAAACGTCAACCGCGCCACCGTGATCGAGAAGTATCGCCTGGTCAAAAGTGTCGATCGCGTGGGGCGCATGGCCGACACCCAGGAGTTCGCCGACTTCCGTTTTCCCCTGAGCAAGTTCGAACCCGAGTGCCTGGCCGAGTTGCTGGAAGTCGCTGCCGGCACCGTCGAGGTAGAAGGGGACACCGTGCTCATCCGCCATTGCTGGACCGAGCGGCGCATGACCCCGCTCAACCTCTACCTGGACAACGCCAACGCAGCCCAGGTGCGCGAAGCCCTGGAGGACTACGGCCTGGCCATCAAGCAACTGGCGGCGGCGAATATTTTCCCCGGCGACATGCTCCTGAAAAACTTCGGCGTCACCCGCCATGGGCGTGTGGTGTTCTACGACTACGACGAAATCTGCTTTCTGACCGAGGCCAACTTCCGCCATATTCCGCCGCCGCGCACCCCGGAAGACGAAATGGCCTCCGAGCCCTGGTACTCCATCGGCCCGCTGGACGTATTCCCCGAAGAGTTCCCGCCATTCCTGTTTGCCGATGCCAGCCAGCGCAGACTGTTCGACGAATTGCACGGCGAGCTGTACGACGCCGACTACTGGAAGGGCCTGCAGGAGGCGATTCGGGCAGGCAAGGTGATCGATGTGTTCCCTTACCGGCGCAGGGACCGCGATAACGAATGAGGCGCGCGCGGGCGGGCGGTTTTCTGCGACAATCCGCCCCCTGCATAAATAGACGACCGTTACGTACCTGATGACAGACCAAGCGCCCGCTATCGACCAACTGCTGAAAAACCTCGACCATGCCCTGCTCGCCGACCGTCACCGGTTGCGGCGTCAGTTGCTCGAGCTGCGCAAGAAGCCCGATGAGGAAAAGCTCGCGCAGTGGGTCGCGCGCATGCAGGCGTCTTGTGCCCAGGTCACGGCGCGGCGTGACAGTGTGCCGGCGATTCGGTATGACGACAGCCTGCCCATCGCCGCCAAGCGTGACGAAATCAAGGACGCGCTGCTCAAGCATCAGGTATTGATCATTGCCGGCGAAACCGGCTCGGGTAAGACCACGCAGTTGCCCAAGATCTGCCTGGAAATCGGTCGCGGCCAGTTCGGCCTGATCGGCCATACCCAACCGCGCCGTATCGCAGCGCGCAGCGTGGCCAGCCGGGTGGCCGAGGAACTGGCCACGCCATTGGGCGCGCTGGTCGGCTACCAGGTGCGTTTCGAGGATCAGAGCGACTCCAATACCCTGATCAAGCTGATGACCGACGGCATCCTGCTGGCGGAAACCCAGAACGATCGCTACCTCGAGCGCTACGACACGATCATCGTCGACGAAGCCCACGAGCGCAGCCTGAACATCGACTTCCTGCTCGGCTATTTGAAGACCCTGCTGCCACGTCGCCCGGACCTGAAAGTCATCATCACCTCGGCGACCATCGACCTGGAGCGTTTTTCCAAGCACTTCAATGACGCGCCCATCGTGGAAGTGTCGGGTCGTACTTTTCCGGTGGAAACCTGGTACCGCCCGCTGACCCTGGAACAGGACGAAGAGGGCAACCGCGTCGAGGACGACCTGACCGTCGACCAGGCGATCCTTGCCGCACTGGATGAAATTGCCGCTTATGAACGCAGCGAACGGCGCAGCCCCGGCGATGTGCTGGTGTTTCTGCCGGGCGAACGCGAAATCCGCGATGCCGCCGAGATGCTGCGCAAGGCGCAGCTCAGGCACACCGAGATTTTGCCGCTGTACGCGCGCCTGTCGCCGGCCGAACAACAGCGCATTTTCCAGTCGCACCCGGGCCGGCGCGTGGTGCTGGCGACCAACGTCGCCGAAACCTCGCTGACCGTGCCGGGCATTCGCTACGTAATCGACAGCGGCACCGCGCGCATCAGCCGCTACAGCTATCGCGCCAAGGTACAGCGCCTGCCCATCGAAGCGATTTCCCAGGCCAGCGCCAACCAGCGTAAAGGCCGCTGCGGGCGGGTCGAGCCGGGTATCTGCGTGCGGTTGTACAGCGAAGAGGATTTTATCGGACGCCCGGAATTTACCGACCCGGAAATCCTGCGCACCAACCTCGCGGCGGTGATTTTGCAGATGCTGCACCTGCGCCTTGGCGAAATCACGGACTTCCCGTTTATCGAGCCGCCGGATGGCAAGGCTATCAGTGACGGTTTCAACCTGCTGCAAGAGCTCTCGGCGGTGGACCGCAATAGCCAGCTCACGCCGTTGGGCCGTCAGCTGGCGCGCCTGCCGGTGGACCCGCGCATGGGGCGCATGCTGCTGGAAGCGGCCAAGCTGGGCAGTTTGCAGGAGGTGTTGATCGTGGCCAGCGCCATGTCGATCCAGGACCCGCGCGAGCGCCCACCCGAGCGCCAGCAGGCCGCCGACCAGGCGCATGCGCAATGGAAGGACACCGACTCGGATTTCGCCGGGCTGGTCAACTTGTGGCGTGGCTTTGAAGAACAGCGCCAAGCGTTGACGGCGAGCCCGTTGCGCAATTGGTGCCGCAAGAACTTCCTCAATTACCTGCGCTTGCGCGAGTGGCGCGATTCCCATCGCCAGTTGAGCCTGATCTGCCGCGATATGCAGCTGGCGATCAACAAAGAACCGGCCGATTACCCGAAATTGCACAAGGCGGTGCTGTCCGGCCTGCTGAGCCAGATCGGTCAGAAAACCGAAGACGGTGATTACCTGGGCGCGCGGCAGCGGCGCTTCTGGATTCACCCGTCGTCGGGCATCGGCAAGAAGCGCCCGCAATGGCTGATGACCGCCGAGCTGGTGGAGACCACCAAACTGTATGCGCGCATGGTCGCCAAGATCGACGCCGACTGGATCGAACCCCTGGCCGGGCATCTGATCAAGAAAAACCATTTCGAGCCGCACTGGGAGAAGAAGCGCGGACAAGTGGTGGCCTATGAGCAGATCACCTTGTTCGGGTTGATCGTGGTAGGGCGCCGGCCGGTGCATTTCGGTCCGATCGATCCGGTGGTGTCCCGCGAGCTGTTTATCCGCGAAGGGTTGGTGCGCGGCGAGATTCAGTCGCGCGCCAAGTGCCTGGCGGCCAATCAGAAACTCTTGGAGCAGCTTGACGAACTGGAAGCCAAGGCGCGCCGACGGGACATCCTGGCCGACGAGGAAACCCTGTACGCGTTCTACGATGCGCGCCTGCCCGCCGAGATCCACCAGACGGCCACGTTCGACAGTTGGTACCGGGTCAACAGCCAGAAGAACCCGCAACTGCTGATCATGCGCGAGGAAGATGTGCTGGCCCGTGAAGCCAGTGAAGTCACGGCGCTGCACTACCCGGACACCCTGCGCCTGGGCGACCTGGAGCTGGCCCTGAGTTACCACTTCGAGCCCAACCACCCCCGCGACGGCGTGACCCTGCGCGTGCCGGCGCCGCTGCTGCCGGCGTTGCCGCCGGAGCGTCTGGAGTGGCTGGTACCGGGGGTGATCGAAGCCAAGTGCATCGCCCTGGTGCGCAACTTGCCCAAAGCGCTGCGCAAGAATTTCGTGCCGGTGCCCGATTTCGTCAAGGCGGCGCTGCAACGCATTGAGTTCGGCCAGGGTTCGCTGCCCCAGGCGCTGGGCCGTGAACTGCTGCGCATGACGGGGGCGCGCGTGGGCGACGACGCTTGGACCGAGGCCGCGCAGCAGGTGGAAAACCATCTGAAGATGAATCTGGAAGTGGTCGATGGCCAGGGCAAGTTCCTCGGCGAAGGTCGCGATCTGGCCGAGCTGACCGCACGCTTCGCCGAAGCCAGCCAGGCGGCGCTGGCGGTGCCGCAGACTGCGAAAAGCCAGCAGCCGGTTGAGGCCAAGGTATTCGCGGCAGTGGCCGAAACCACCCAGCAGAAGATCGCCGGCTTGTCGATGACGGTGTACCCGGCGTTGGTGGAAGAAAACGGCACGGTCAAGGAAGGACGTTTCTCTACCGCTGCCGAGGCCGAGTTCCAGCACCGTCGCGCCTTGCAACGCTTGCTGATGCAGCAACTGGCCGAACCGGCCAAGTTCCTGCGGGGCAAGCTGCCTGGCCTGACCGAGCTGGGGTTGATGTACCGCGAACTGGGGCGTGTCGATGCGCTGGTGGAAGACATTCTGCTGGCCAGCCTTGACGGTTGCATCCTGGACGGCGAGCCGAGCCTGCCACGGGACGGCGCCGGGCTGGCGGCCCTGGCCGAGCGCAAGCGTGGCAGTTGGACCGAGCACGCCGAGCGCCTGGCACGCCTGACCCTGGAGGTGTTGAAGCTCTGGCACGGTTTGCAAAAGCGCTTCAAAGGCAAGATCGACCTGGCCCAGGCGGTGGCGTTGAACGATATCAAGCAGCAGTTGGGCCACCTGGTGTACCCGGGGTTCGTGCGGGAAACCCCCGCGTACTGGCTCAAGGAATTGCCACGTTTCCTCAAGGCCATTGAGCTGCGCCTGGAAAAACTGCCGAGCCAGGTGCAGAAGGACCGGGTGTGGAGCGGCGAGTTGTCCGGCCTGTGGACGCAGTATGAAAACCGCCTGAAAAAGCATGCGCAGGAAGGCAAGCGCGACCCCCAGCTGGCGCTTTACCGCTGGTGGCTGGAGGAATACCGGGTGTCGTTGTTTGCCCAACAGCTGGGGACCAAGGTGCCGATTTCCGACAAACGCTTGAGTAAGCAGTGGGGCCTGGTCGAAGCCTGAAATACAACACCAATCCCCTGTGGGAGCGGGCTTGCTCGCGAATGTGGTGTTTTGATTGTTCCCACGCTCCGCGTGGGAATGCCGCCCTGGACGCTCTGCGTCCGCTGTTGAAGTCGTGACGCGGAGCGTCACAGGATGCGTTTCCACGCAGAGCGTGGGAACGATAATGTATCCCGGCAAGGGTGTGTTTATTGAGGGTATGGCGCGAAATCCCGAGGTTTGTGGCAAACTTCGCCGCTATAAATGCCGGGATCGTCGTGAAAAGCCACGACGCGATGGAATAAAGCGTTGCCAGTTTGGTGCCCGCAGTGCGGAATCGGACTACTTAAAGTTTGGTACGACAGTACCAATATCTTCTGCCTGACAGATTTAGAGGAACGACCGTGCATAACGTCGTCATCAGCGGCACTGGCCTGTATACCCCCGCCAACAGCATCTCGAACGAAGAGCTGGTGCAGTCTTTCAATGCCTACGTGCAGCAGTTCAACAGTGATAACGCGAGTGCCATCGAGCGCGGTGAAGTGCAGGCGCTGACGGAGTCCAGCGCGGCCTTTATCGAGAAAGCGTCAGGCATCAAGAGCCGCTTTGTCATGGACAAGGACGGCATTCTCGACCCGCAGCGCATGGCGCCACGCCTGCCCGAACGCAGCAACGACGAATGGTCGGTACTCTGCCAAATGGCCGTCGGCGCCGCCGAACAGGCTTTGCAGCGCGCCGGCAAGACCGCCGCTGACATCGATGGCGTGATCGTCGCCTGCTCCAACCTGCAACGCGCCTACCCGGCCATTGCAATTGAAGTCCAGGCAGCCTTGGGCATCCAAGGCTTCGGTTTCGACATGAACGTAGCCTGTTCTTCGGCCACTTTCGGCATTCAGAACGCCGCCAACAGCATCCAGCTGGGGCAAGCGCGGGCGATCCTGATGGTCAACCCGGAAGTCTGCACCGGTCACCTGAACTTCCGCGACCGTGACAGCCATTTCATCTTTGGTGATGCGGCCACCGCCGTGGTGCTCGAGCGCGCTGATCTGGCGACGTCCAGCCATCAGTTCGACGTGGTGAGCACCAAGCTGCTGACGCAGTTCTCCAACAATATTCGCAACAACTTCGGCTTCCTCAACCGCACGGCGGAAGAGGGTGTGGGTGCACCGGACAAGCTGTTCGTACAGGAAGGCCGCAAGGTGTTCCGCGACGTTTGCCCGATGGTGGCCGAGCTGATCGGCGCGCACCTGGCGGAAAACCAGCTGGACGTCGCCGATGTGAAGCGCTTCTGGCTGCACCAGGCCAACCTGAGCATGAACCACTTGATCGTGAAGAAACTGCTGGGACGCGAAGCCTCGGTGGAAGAAGCGCCGGTGATCCTCGATACTTACGCCAACACCAGCTCGGCGGGCTCGGTCATTGCGTTCCACACCTACCAGGACGATCTGCCCAAAGGGTCGGTGGCGGTACTCAGCTCGTTTGGCGCGGGTTATTCGATCGGCAGCGTGATCCTGCGCAAACGCTGATCTACCGGTCGGCCAAGGTCCAAGGTGGGAGCTGGCTTGCCTGCGATGACGAGGGTGAATTCACAGCCGCTATCGCAGGCAAGCCAGCTCCCACAGGTATCGGGTTTTCACTGTGGGATCGAGGTAAACGATGGCAGCAGCGGACGACGCGCACCTGCTTGAACGCCTGCTCAAGGGTGAGCAGCGGGCCTACAAGGAATTGGTCAGTACTTACCAGAGCGCCATGCGCGCGGTGGCCTATGCCATCGTCGGCCAACGCCACGCCGATGAAGTCGTGCAGGACGCCTGGCTGTCGGTGGTGCGCAACCTGGCCAGGTTCGAAGGGCGCTCCAGCCTCAAGACCTGGCTGCTGACCATTACCGCCAACGCCGCCAAGGGGCGTTACAAGCAGAACCGGCGCGAGGTGCTGCTCGACGATTTGCCTTCGCCCCACGGTACCATCGGCGACGAGCGCTTTTCCCCCGATGACGGCCACTGGGCCGTCGCCCCGTACGCCTGGCACCAGGACACCCCGGAAGCCCTGCTGACCGAGGATGAGCTGCGCAAATGCCTTGAGCATACGTTGTTGAGTCTGTCGGAACTGCAAAGCAGCGTGCTGTTGTTGCGTGAGCGCCAGGGGCTGGAGTTGGAGGAGATTTGTAATCTTCTGACGCTCTCGCTCTCCAATGTCCGTGTGCTGTTGCATCGAGCACGGCTTAAAGTCTTTGCCACGGTGGAGCATTTTGAGGAAACGGGCGAATGTTGACCTGTAAAGAACAAGTGGCGCGTTCCAGTGACTATCTCGACGGGCAACTGACCTTTCGCGAGCGTCTGCTGGTGCGTCATCACTTGATGTTCTGCCCCAACTGCCGACGGTTTATCCGTCAGATGCGCCTGATGCAGGCGACGCTGAAGATCATGCCGGATGAGCCGGTAGAGGGTGTGGAGGCCTTGGCGCAGCAGTTGGCGCAAGAGCGGCTCAAGGATCACAAAGGTGGGGAATAAGCAGGCTCGCGTAGGTGGACCGGACGGATGATGGGGACCGCTCCACCCACGCAAGACTGTTTAAGAAGCAGCCTCAAGCGGTTAGCTTGAAGCTGCCAGTGACACGCTCGTCCTTGAAGCTTGTAGCTTGAAACTTACCGTTATCGTTCTTAGAACTTGGCTTCGGCATCCAACTGCAGGGTGTTGGTGTTGGCATCACGCTGAGTACGGCTGGAGAAGTCAGCCTTGGTCAGGAAGTACGTGGCGCCCAGGGCGAAGTTCTTGTCGATGTCGTAGCTGACCTTGAACTTGTGGCCACGGGAACCGGTGGTGCCGTTGGCGAAGTCCGAGTCGGTGAAGGCACCCACTACAGCGTTACGCTGAATGTCGCGGTAGTTGTAGTCCAGGTTGAAGCCGAACACTTTGGACTTGGCACCCAGCAACCAGGCGGTGTCTTGGTCGGTTACGGCATCGTTGTTCTTCACGTACTGGCCGTAGAACGCCAGAGGCACTGCCAGGCCACCGATGTCGGCCTGGGCAAAACCTTCGTACAGGCGGAACTGGTTGTCGGCCGAGTTGCCGTTGACGGCCAGTGCGCATGGCGTGGTGGTCGTGGTGCAGCGGCTGTCCTTGTCGTTCTGGTAGGCATAGACGCTGCCGCCCAGGGTCAGTTTCAGGTTGTCGGTCACCGAGAAACGGGTACCCAACTGGCCGGATGTCAGGCGCAGGTCGTGGCGGAACTGCACGCCGTCGCCGTCGACGTTGTCCTTGAGGTTGTAGTTACCGATGCTGCCGAACAGCTCGGCGCTGCTACCCAGCGGGTATTTGTAGGTCAGTGCCAGACCTTCCGGGTTGATGTCGCTATCCCAGATCACGTCGCCCATGTTGACCCACGGTTGCAGCATCTTGCCGCCAATCACGTGCAGGTTCTTGATTTGGTCGGGGTGGTAGTCGATGTAGCCGAGGTCCAGCCAGATCGACTTCTTGTCGAAGTAGTTGTCCTGGTCCTGGTTGGTGGAGCGGGCGTCGTCGCTGCTGCCGGTGGCGATACGGATACCGGTGTCGACCTGGGAGTTGATCTCGGTGTAGGCGCCCAGGCGTGCACGGATGCGCTGACGATCCTTGTCGCGGCCGCCGTTATTGGATTCGCCCTGGATCTTCACGGTTTCCTGACGGAAACGTACGTCACCCTTGAACTGGGTCTTGGCGGCCCAGGCCAGCTTCTGGTCGAAGCTGCTCAACTCGTTGGTTTTCTTCGCGGTGGCCGCGATCTGCTCGTTGGTCTCTTGTTGAGCTTGTTGTGCGATCTGCTTTTCTTTCTGATCCTTGGCCAGTTCCGCTTGCAGCTCGGTGTACTGCGCCGAAGTGATCTGGCCGTTGGCCTTGAGCATGTCGAGCAACTTGGCGTCGACTGCGGCGCTGGCCGGAACGCTCAGGGCCAGTAACAGGCCGCCGCACAGGGCCGCCGCAGTTTTGGTGGAAGCAAGACGCATATCAATCTCCGAAAGTGAGGAGGGATGGCAAACCATCCAGGACACAACCGACCGATGACGGACGGAAAAATAGCCGCCTGGTAGAACCAGGCGCTCTAAAAACAGGCGTCAGTATCACGATCGTTTATGACGCAGCAGTGGCTATCTGATGTCATCTAGATGACAAATTCTTTAGGTTTGGAACTATTGGGCTGTGGCCCTGTCGTGCGATTCGAGGGTGTGTGAAGGGCCGTGATAAGCGATACTCGCCAAGCTTTCACGCCATGACGTAGTGAGGATGCCGATGCCGCTGCAACGCCTGGACAGCCTGTCCGAAATCGCCCCGCAGGAGTGGGACGCCCTGGTTCCGGATAGTCAGCCTTTTGTGCGGCACGCCTTCCTCAGTGCGCTGGAAGACAGCGCCAGCCTGGGCCCGCAATCGGGTTGGCGCCCCGAGCATTTGCTGCACCGCGAAGGCGATCGGCTGGTGGCGGCCTTGCCTGGTTATCGCAAATGGCATTCCTATGGCGAATATGTGTTCGATCACGCATGGGCGGATGCCTGCGAGCGCGCCGGTATCGACTATTACCCCAAGCTGCTGGTCGCGGTACCGTTCAGCCCCGTGAGCGGGTCGCGCCTGTTGGCGGCCAATGCCCAGGACGGCTTCGAGCTGCTGAAGAGCCTGCCGGGCTACCTGGAAATCGAAGGGCTCTCCAGCGCCCACATCAACTTCACCGACGCATTGGCCGATGAGGCAATGGCCGCGCAATCGGGTTGGTTGCAGCGCGTGGGGTGTCAGTATCACTGGCAAAACCGTGATTACCGTGACTTCCAGGACTTCCTCGACGCCCTGAGTTCACGCAAGCGCAAACAGATGCGCAAGGAACGTGAGCAGGTGGCGGGGCAGGGCATCGAGTTCGAATGGCTGCAAGGCCATGAGTTGAGCGAGGCCCAGTGGGATTTTGTCTACGCCTGTTACGCCAATACCTATGCAGTACGCCGCCAAGCGCCCTACCTGACCCGCGCATTTTTCAGTCTGCTGGCCGAGCGTATGCCCGAGGCGATCCGCGTGGTGCTGTCCAAACAGGGCAATCGCCCGGTGGCCATGGCCTTCAGTCTGATCGGTGGCGACAGTTTCTATGGCCGCTACTGGGGCTGCCTGGCGGAATTCGACCGCCTGCATTTCGAAACCTGTTTCTATCAGGGCATGGACTACGCCATCGCCCACGGCCTTCACCGTTTCGATGCGGGCGCGCAGGGTGAGCACAAATTGATCCGTGGGTTTGAACCGGTGATCACGCGCTCGTGGCACTACCTGCGTCACCCGGGGTTGAAGAATGCCGTGGAGGATTTTCTGGAGCGTGAACGTGTGGGCGTGCTGGCGTATGCCGAAGAGGCGAGGGCAGCCCTGCCTTATCGGCAGGGCTGAACCCGTTTTACGTCAGGCCGACTCCTCCTTGCCGAGCCATCGGTAGGTCACACCGCCGACCACCGCGCCGAGGATCGGCGCGAGCCAGAACAACCACAACTGCTGGATCGCCCACCCGCCCACGATCAACGCCGGGCCGGTACTGCGGGCCGGGTTGACCGAGGTGTTGGTGACGGGAATGGAGATCAGGTGGATGAGTGTCAGGGCCAGGCCGATGGCGATGGGCGCCAGGCCCGCCGGGGCGCGACGGTCAGTGGCGCCGAGGATGATCAGCACGAACATCGCCGTCATCACCCACTCACAGACAAACCCCGCCACCATCGAATAACCGCCCGGCGAATGCTCGCCATAGCCGTTGGACGCCAGGCCGCCTGCCAGTTCAAACCCGGGCTTGCCGCTGGCAATGAAGTACAACAACGCGGCGGCCACAACACCGCCGATGACTTGGGCGACGATATAGGCCGGTAACTCCCTGGCCGGAAACCTTCCGCCCACGACCAGCCCCACCGACACGGCCGGATTGAGGTGACAACCGCTGATATGCCCGATGGCGAACGCCATGGTCAGCACCGTGAGCCCGAACGCCAGGGACACGCCTAACAATCCGATCCCGACTGCGGGGAATGCCGCGGCCAACACCGCACTCCCGCAACCGCCCAACACCAGCCAAAACGTACCCAACCCCTCTGTGACTGAACGTTTGAACAAAGACATGCAACACGTCCTTGATAGATCCCTATCGAATCAGTAAATCGGTGATGCTCCCTGCAGATTTACTTCAGCGCCCCTCTGGGCACTGCACACAATTACAGCACGCTTTTGACACAAATCCAGCTCATGAAAAAGCGCCAGGCCCCTTTGTTTCAGGGGGCTGGCGCTTATTTGGAGCAGGCGACGATCAGTCGATTCCGACAAACCCTCCCGTTTGGTGTTGCCACAGCCGTGCGTAAAGCCCCTTGTGCGCCAGCAACTCGGCATGGCTGCCGCTCTCGGCGATCTGGCCCTTTTCCAGCACCACCAGGCGGTCCATCCGTGCGATGGTCGACAAGCGGTGGGCGATGGCGATGACGGTCTTGCCCTGCATCAGCGTTTCCAGGCTTTCCTGGATCGCGGCTTCCACCTCCGAGTCCAGGGCCGAGGTGGCTTCGTCCATGATCAGGATCGGTGCGTCCTTGAGCAGCACCCGGGCAATGGCGATGCGCTGGCGCTGCCCGCCGGAGAGTTTCACGCCACGTTCACCCACGTGGGCATCCAGCCCGGTGCGGCCTTCAGCGTCCGACAGCAACGGGATGAATTCATCGGCGCGGGCCTTGTGCACGGCAGCCATGAGCTCTTCGTCGGTAGCGCCAGGCTTGCCGTACAGCAGGTTGTCGCGGATCGAGCGGTGTAGCAACGAGGTGTCCTGGGTGATCATGCCGATCTGTTCGCGCAGGGTTTCCTGGGCAACTTCGGCAATGTTCTGGCCGTCGATCAGGATGCGCCCGCCTTGCAGGTCGTACAGACGCAGCAACAGGTTGACCAGGGTCGACTTGCCCGCGCCGGAGGGACCGATCAGGCCGATCTTTTCACCGGCCTTGATTTCCAGGTTGAGGCCGCCAATGATCCCGCTTTGCTTGCCGTAGTGGAAATCCACCTGTTCGAAGCGCACTTCGCCGTGGGGCACGCTCAGGCGCGGCGCGTTGTCGCGGTCGATCACGGCCAGCGGTTGGGCGATGGTCTTGAGACCGTCCTGCACTTGGCCGATGTTTTCGAAAATGCCGTTGACCACCCACATGATCCAGCCGGACATGTTGACGATGCGGATCACCAGGCCGGTCGCCAGGGCAATCGCACCCGTGGAAATCAGCGATTGGGTCCACAACCACAGCGCAAGGCCGGTGGTGGTGACGATCAGCAGGCCGTTCATGCTGGTGATCACGATGTCCATGCTGGTGACCACGCGGCTGGCCAGCTGGGTTTTCTCGGTCTGCTCGATGATCGCTTCCTTGGCGTATTCCTGCTCGTAGTGGGTGTGAGCGAACAGCTTCAAGGTGGTGATGTTGGTGTAGCCGTCGACGATGCGGCCCATCAGTTTGGAACGTGCCTCGGAGGACGTCACCGAACGCTCTTTCACCCGGGGTACGAAGTAGCGCAGTGCCAGGCTGTAGCAGATGATCCAGGTGATCAGCGGGATCATCAGGCGCCAGTCGGCCTCGGCGAACAGCACCAGGGAACTGATCGCATAGATCGCCACGTGCCAGATCGCATCCACCGCTGCCACGGCGGAGTCGCGCAGGGAGTTGCCGGTCTGCATGATGCGCTGGGCAATGCGCCCGGCGAAGTCGTTCTGGAAGAAATTCAGGCTCTGCTTGAGCACGTAGCTGTGGTTCTGCCAGCGGATCAGGCTGGTCATGCCGGGGCTGATGGTCTGGTGCACCAGCAGGTCATGCAGGGCGCCGAAGATCGGGCGCAGCAGCAGGGCGACCACGGCCATCCAGATCAGCTCGGCACTGTGCAGCTGGAAAAAATCGGCGGGCGGCGTGCCCTGGGCCAGGTCGATGATGCGGCTGAGGTAGCTGAACAGCGCCACCTCGATCAGCGCGCCGATCAGGCCCACCACCAGCAAAGTGGCGAAGTGCGGCCATACCTGGCGCAGGTAGTAGAGGTAGAAGGGCAGGACGGTATCGGGAGGAGCCGCGCTGGGGGGCGCGCGGAAGATATCGATCAGTTGTTCGAAACGACGATAGAGCATTAGGGTTGACGCCCGCCGGGCGGGCTCTCCTTTCAAGTGCGCGCGCGGCCTTGTGGGCGGCGCGCGGAGCTACCTGCTACCTCAGTCGATGCGCTTGGCCGACTTGATGTACACAGGATCGATTGGCACGTTCTGCATGCCCTGTTTGGTCGTGGTCTGGGAGTTGACGATGATGTCGACCACATCCATGCCCTTCACGACCTTGCCGAACACGGCGTAGCCGGCATCGCGGCCCGGGTCGAGAAAGGCGTTGTCGGCCACGTTGATGAAGAACTGGCTGGTGGCCGAGTTCGGGTCATTGGTGCGCGCCATCGACAGGGTGCCACGTACGTTGTGCAGGCCATTGCTGGCTTCGTTCTTGATCGGCGCGTCGGTCGGTTTTTGCGACATCTGCGCGTTGAACCCGCCGCCCTGAACCATGAAGCCCGGGATCACACGGTGGAAGATCGTGTTGCTGTAGAAGCCCTTGTCCACATAGGCCAGGAAGTTCTTGGTACTGATCGGCGCCTTGACCGGGTCCAGTTCGATTTCGATGTCGCCGTTGGTGGTGGTCAGGAGTACGTGCTGAGCCTTGACGGGCTCGGCCGCCATCAGGTTGGCTGCGAACAGTACGGAGCCGGCGAAGAAGGCGATTTTTTTCAACATGGGTCAGTGATCCTGGGTAGTGGTTTCGACTGTCTTTAGAAAATCGAGCAGGGTAGCGTTAAAGACTTCGGGTTGATCCAAGGGCGTGGCGTGGCGGGAATCCTCGATGACCACCAGCCGCGCATCGGGCAGCAGTTTTACATAGTTTTCTTTGTGCGCCACGGGGGTGTAGTCGTGGTCGGCGCTGATGACCAGTGTTGGACAGGCGATTCTGGAGAGTCGTTCCTGTACGCCCCAGCCCACAATCGCGTCGAAGCTGGCGAGATAAGCACGTTTGTCGTTCTTTGCCCAGCGCTCGGCCATCTTGCGGCGCAGGTCGGCCTGTTCCGGCTTGGGGAACAATCGATCACCCAAGGCCTTGCCAATGGTGGCCAGGCTGAGCAGGCGCGCCAGGCTCCAGCGCTTGGTCCATTGCCAGTAATCGCCCGGGCTGCGCACCTTGACCTCGGGCGTGCTGTTGACGATGCACAGGCTGCGCACCCGGGCGGGTTCGTCCACGGCCAGTTGAAAGGCGATCATGCCACCCATGGACAAACCCACCACGTGGGCGGGCGGCAGGTTCAGGTGTTCGATCAGCGCAATCAAGTCGAAAGTGAACCCCTGGATGCTGTAGCGCTCGCGGGGTTTGTCGGAGCGACCATGGCCGCGCACATCCACCACGATCAGGCGGTAATGCCGGGCCAGCACCGGGATCTGCAATTCCCAGTCCTGACTGCTGGAGCCCAGGCCGTGGATCAGGATCAACGGGTTGCCGTGGCCATATTCCTCGTAGTGCAGGGTGCAGCCTTCATGGTCGAACCAGGCCATGCATGAACTCCGTTTCAGGCTTGCTGTGGGGCGGCGAAAGGTGCGTCCAGGGGAGCGGTATCAAAGGTGCGCAGCAGTTCGACGAGGATCTGCGTCGCCGGCCCCAGGGGTTTGTCCTTGTTCGAATACAGATAGAACGTGGGATGGCGGCTGCCGCCCTGTTCCAAGGGTAGCTGCTTGAGTACGCCTTCGGCGAGTTCGCGTTCGATCATGTGCCGGGGTAGCCAGGCAAAGCCCAGGCCGCTGCCGACGAAGGTGGCGGCGGTGGCCAGGCTGCCGACGGTCCAGCGCTGTTCGGCGCCAAGCCAGCCCACGTCGCGGGGTTGCTGGCGACCGGAGTCGCGGATCACCACCTGCATCTGGCTTTCCAGGTCCTGGAAACTCAGCTCGCGATTCATGCGGTGCAGGGCGTGGTCGGGATGGGCCACGGCGACGAACTCCACGTCGCTCATTTCCGTACCCAGGTAACCCGGGATGCTGAAGCCGGAGATCGCCAGGTCCGCCACACCTTCCATCAACAATTCTTCAACGCCGGAGAGCACCTCTTCACGCAGCCGCACGCGGCAGCCACGGCTCTGCGGCATGAACGCGGTGAGGGCGCGCACCAGGCGTGCGTTAGGGTAGGCGGCGTCCACCACCAGGCGTACCTCGGCTTCCCAGCCCTGTTCCATATGGTGGGCGAGGTCTTCGAGCTGGCTGGCGTTTTTCACCAACTGGCGGGAGCGGCGCAGCAGCACTTCGCCTGCTTCGGTGAGCACGGCCTTGCGCCCGTCGATACGCAGCAGCGGCACGCCGAGCTGATCCTGCATGCGGGCCACGGTGTAGCTCACCGAGGATTGCGAACGGTGCAGCGCTTCGGCCGCCTGGGCGAAGCCGCCATGGTCGACCACGGCTTGCAATGTGCGCCATTGATCGAGGGTAACGCGGGGCGCTTTCAAGATGAGCTCCTCTTGTCCTAAGCTGACAGCCTTTATTGGAGACTGCCGAATGAGAAAATTCTGTTATTTGCTGCTGGTGCTGCTGCCAATGAGTGCGTTTGCCTACCCCATCGATGTCACGAAAAAAATCGACGGCGTCAGCGTGGACTACACCGCTTCCGACGTGGACGGCGATATCAGCTCGATCCAACTGAATAACTACGGCACCAACGATGCGCTGTGCTCGGTAACCTTCACCAATGGCCCGGAATCACCGCGGCGCCGTACGGTCACGGTGCCGGCGGGCAAAAGCACCAACACCACGGTCAAGTTCAACCGCGCCATCATCAAGATGCGTATCGCCTTGGCCTGCTCGCCCAAATAAAGCGCAAGCGAAGCATGCCCTCAGGAATACTCCGCTTATAAGCAAATTTCTAGATGGGTTATAGCAGTTTTTTGCGCTTTTTAATCGAATTGGCTCTGTTTAATCTTCACTCCATCGACTTACAGCAATTACAGATGGAGCCTACAACGCCATGTCCAATGTTCTGATCATCGAAAGCAGCGCCCGCCAGCAGGGTTCGATTTCCCGCCAGCTGACTCAGCAGTTCATCAGCCAATGGCAAGCCGCCCACCCGGCGGATCAGATCACCGTGCGTGACGTGGCCAGCAACCCGGTCCCGCATCTGGACGCCGACCTGCTGGGCGGTTGGATGAAACCCGCCGAAGAGCGCAACGACAGTGAACAAGTGTCCCTGGACCGCTCCAATGAATTGACCGACGAATTGCTCGCCGCCGACGTGCTGGTACTGGCCGCGCCGATGTACAACTTTGCAATTCCCAGCACCCTCAAGGCTTGGCTGGACCATGTACTGCGTGCCGGCGTGACCTTCAAATACACCGCGACCGGCCCTCAGGGCTTGTTGACCGGCAAGCGTGCCATCGTGCTCACCGCCCGTGGTGGCATTCATACCGGCGCCAGCTCTGACCATCAGGAACCCTACCTGCGCCAGGTAATGGCCTTTATCGGCATCCACGACGTCACCTTCATTCACGCCGAAGGGGTGAACCTGAGCGGAGACTTCCAGGAGAAGGGCATCAACCATGCCAAGGCGCTGTTGGCACAGGTCGCCTGAACCGTTAATCGTCAGATAATCGCGCGGTGTTTATCTAACCCCACGCCAACCCTTCAAGTACGCGTACGAACCTCCCTTTGCACTTGTAGCTCCTGAGTGCTCCTGCCCGACTGACGCTTTAGCGAGGTCGGGTTTTTTTTGCCCCGAGTTTCGTCAAACGCCGAAAAGCTTTAATGTCCCGCCCATTCGAAACGAGGCGCGCATGGGCTATCTACTGGTTGTCACCCTGATTCAGGCATTTTCCTTCAGCTTGATCGGCGAATACCTCGCCGGTCACGTCGACAGTTATTTCGCGGTGCTGGTGCGTGTGGTGCTGGCCGGGCTGGTGTTTATCCCGCTGACACGCTGGCGTGCGGTGGAGCCGGCCTTCATGCGCGGCATGCTGATGATCGGTGCGTTGCAGTTCGGCGTGACCTACGTGTGCCTGTACCTGAGCTTTCGCGTACTCACGGTGCCCGAGGTATTGCTGTTCACCATTCTTACGCCGTTGCACGTGACCCTGATCGAAGATGCCCTCAACCGGCGCTTCAATCCCTGGGCACTGGTTGCAGCGCTGGTGGCGGTGGGCGGCGCGGCGGTGATCCGTTTCGACCAGATCACCCCGAACTTCCTCATGGGCTTCCTGTTGCTGCAACTGGCCAATTTCACCTACGCCGCCGGGCAGGTGATGTACAAGCACCTGGTGGCGCGCTACCCCAGCGACCTGCCGCACTACCGTCGTTTCGGCTACTTCTACCTCGGCGCCCTGATCGTGGTGCTGCCGGCATTTCTGTTGTTCGGCAAGGCCAACTTCCTGCCCGAAGCCCCCCTGCAATGGGGCGTGCTGGTATTCCTCGGCCTGGTCAGCACGGCGCTGGGCATGTACTGGTGGAACAAGGGCGCCTGCCTGGTCAACGGCGGTACCCTGGCGGTGATGAACAACCTGCATGTGCCGGTGGGCCTGTTGCTGAACCTGCTGATCTGGAACCAGCACGAGCCGTTGGGTCGATTGGCGCTGGGCGGTCTGGTGATTCTGGGGGCGGTGTGGATCAGTCGGTTGGGTGTGCGTAAACAGCCAGCCCCACACTGACCCCCCCTGTGGGAGCGGGCTTGCTCGCGAATGCGGTGTATCAGTCAGCACATCCTTCTGAGACAAACCGCCTTCGCGAGCAGGCCGCTCCCACACAAGCTCGCTTCCACAGTGGGCTTGGAGGCGTCAGGCAGATTTGTTTTCCAGCGTCGGCAAATGACTGGCGCCCAACACCGCCGGCAACACCCCCGCCCGCAAATCATTGCCACTCGGCTGTTGATACAGGCTCAGCCCGAATTCCGGCAGCACCGCCAGCAAGTAGTCGAAAATATCGCCCTGGATCCGCTCGTAATCCGCCCACGCCGTGGTGCGGGTGAAGCAGTAGATTTCCAGCGGCACGCCCTGGGCGGTGGTTTGCATCTGGCGCACCATGCAGGTCATGTTCGGCTGAATGTCCGGATGGCTTTTGAGGTAGGCCAGGGCGTAGGCGCGGAAGGTGCCGAGGTTGGTCATGCGGCGGCGGTTGGCCGACAGTTGCGCGCTGTGGCCCTGGGCTTCGTTCCAGGCCTTGAGTTCGGCCTGCTTGCGTCCGATATAGTCGGTGAGCAAGTGCACTTGGGTCATGCGCATTTCTTCGTCGTCACGCAAAAAACGCACGCCGCTGGCGTCGATGAACAAGCTGCGCTTGATCCGCCGCCCACCCGACGCCTGCATGCCGCGCCAGTTCTTGAACGACTCGGACATCAGGCGCCAGGTGGGGATCGAGACGATGGTCTTGTCGAAGTTCTGTACCTTGACCGTGTGCAGGGTTATGTCCACCACGTCGCCGTCGGCGCCGACCTGGGGCATCTCGATCCAGTCGCCGACGCGCAGCATGTCGTTGCTGGTCAGTTGCACGCTGGCGACGAACGACAGCAGGGTGTCCTTGTACACCAACAGAATCACCGCCGACATGGCGCCAAGACCCGACAGCAGCAACAGCGGCGAGCGGTCGATCAGGGTGGCGACGATGATGATTGCGGCAAACACGAACAGCACCATCTTGGCCAGTTGCACGTAACCCTTGATCGAACGGGTGCGTGCGTGTTCGGTGCGTGCATAAATGTCCAGCAAGGCATTGAGCAGTGCACTCACGGCCAGGGTCATGAACAGGATGGTAAAGGCCAGGGCCACGTTGCCGATGAACAGGGTGGCGGTTTTGCTCAGGTCCGGCACCAGGTACAGGCCGAATTGAATGACCACCGATGGCGTCATTTGCGCCAGGCGGTGAAAGACCTTGTTCTGGCGCAGGTCATTGAGCCAGTGCAGTGCCGGCTGCCGACCCAGCAGCTTGACGGTGTGGAGGATCAGATAACGTGCCGCTCGTCCGAGCAGCAGTGCCACCACCAGCAACACCACCAAACCCAGGCTGGCGTGCAGCAGGGGGTGTTGATCGAGGGCGCCCCAAAGGTCTTGGACGTTGAGCCAGAGCTGTTTGATATCCATGGGTGAAACCGATTCTTCTATAGGAACGAGACGGGGCGATTAGAGCATTTAAGTGCAACAAAGTTATCGTTGCGGACAAATACCCTGACAAAAAAGCAGCTGATTGGCCTCGTTCGCATAAAGACGCTCGGTTTGGACGCCCGAAACCGGTAACCTATGCAGCTGATTTTTTGCATTTCTTCGAGGTAGCACCCGTGTTTTCCCAATTCGCCCTGCACGAACGCCTGCTCAAAGCCGTGGCCGAGCTTAAATTTGTCGAGCCTACGCCTGTGCAGGCAGCGGCCATCCCGCTCGCGCTCGAAGGGCGTGACCTGCGGGTGACGGCTCAAACCGGGAGTGGCAAGACCGCTGCCTTCGTTTTGCCGATTCTTAATCGTCTGATCGGCCCGGCCAAGATCCGCGTGAGCATCAAGACCCTGATCCTGCTGCCGACCCGCGAGCTGGCCCAGCAGACCCTGAAGGAAGTGGAGCGTTTCTCGCAGTTCACCTTCATCAAGTCCGGCATGATCACCGGCGGTGAAGACTTCAAGGTCCAGGCCGCGATGCTGCGCAAGGTACCGGACATCCTGATCGGCACTCCGGGCCGCATGATCGAGCAGCTAAACGCCGGCAACCTCGACCTCAAGGAAGTCGAAGTGCTGGTGCTGGACGAAGCCGACCGCATGCTCGACATGGGCTTTGCCGACGATGTGCAGCGCCTGGTGGGCGAGTGCGCCAACCGTCAGCAGACCATGCTGTTCTCCGCCACCACCGGCGGTTCGACCCTGCGCGATATGGTCGCCAAGGTGCTGAACAACCCTGAGCACCTGCAAGTCAACAACGTCAGCGACTTGAACGCCACCACGCGCCAGCAGATCGTCACCGCCGACCACAACGTGCACAAAGAGCAGATTCTCAACTGGCTGCTGGCCAACGAGACCTATCAGAAAGCCATTGTGTTCACCAACACCCGCGCGGCGGCGGACCGTATCTACGGTCGCCTGGTGGCCCAGGAATACAAGGCGTTCGTGCTGCACGGCGAGAAGGACCAGAAAGACCGCAAGCTGGCCATCGATCGCCTCAAGGCCGGTGGTGTGAAGATCCTGGTCGCCACCGACGTCGCCGCCCGCGGCCTGGATGTGGAAGGCCTCGACCTGGTGATCAACTACGATATGCCGCGCAGCGGCGACGAGTATGTGCACCGTATCGGTCGTACCGGGCGGGCCGGCAATGATGGACTGGCCATCTCGCTGATCTGCCATGGCGACTGGAACCTGATGTCGAGCATCGAACGCTATCTCAAGCAGTCGTTCGAGCGCCGCACCATCAAGGAAGTCAAAGGCACCTACAGCGGGCCGAAGAAGGTCAAGGCTTCGGGCAAGGCGGCTGGCGTGAAGAAACGCAAGACCGACGCCAAGGGTGACAAGAAGAAAACCGGCGCCAAGTCGCCGACCAAGCGCAAGATCGCCAACCGTCCAAAGACCGACACGCCGTCGCTGGTCAGCAAGGACGGCATGGCGCCGCTCAAGCGTCGCAAGCCTGCGGCGCCTGCTACCGAGTAAGGTCGGCGGGGCATGTAAAAAAACCGGACGATTGTCCGGTTTTTTTATGCCGTCAGTTTTGAGCCTTGGCCGCTGCTTCCTTCAGTTCCTTCAGACGCGCATCGATCAACTGGCACTTATCGGGGAAATCCGCACTCTCGGTGTCCAGATCCATCTTTTGCAGTTCGTCATTCATCTCCTTGGCCTTGGCGGGATTCTGTTCAGTCAGCTTCGATACTGCCTGGGCCAGTTGCTCGCGCTTGGCGGTGGCTTCATCGGGCGTACAGGCCCATGCGGGCAGGGCGCTCAACAGCGTGGCAGCCATGACCAGATTTATCGCGGTTTTCATGATCGGACCTCCTTGGCAGTCGTGTTCAGTTGAGGTCGCCTGACTGGCGAAAGTTCACCCGTGTGACGCTGGTCCGGTCGGCTGAACGGCTACGCATGGGGCGTGTCCCACCTTTGACAGGCTACTTTCCACGGCCTGCAGGAGAATCAGGATGACGACTTACAACTGGGATCTGGTCGAACGGTTGCTGCACGAGGTGCAGAACGGCGAAGGCAGCTTTGCGCCGCGCAAATATGCCGAGCAGGAAGCCGCCGAGAAGGCTACGGCGGGCGAGCCCACTGGCAATCTGGATGCGCTGAAGAAGACGGCGGCGGATTACGAAGCGCTGCTGTTCAAGCGCGGTTTCATCGAGTCGCGCCCCGAAGAGCAGGGCGGCAATGGCGAGAATTTCATCCTCACTCCGCTGGGCGCTCAATTGCTGGCGTTGATCGACAGTTCGATCCCGGGCAATGACCATCCGCGCCAGGTGCTGGATGAACAGGCCGATGCGCTGGACCCGGCGACTTTTGCCGAGGTGGCCTCCAAAGCTCAGATTGCTTGACAGCCTACCCGTTTAGACCCCGGCAGCCTTCAGGCACTTGAGCGCCTTGAAGTCGTTACGCACGCTATCGATCTTTTGCGTCAGTTTCATGCGCTGCTGGGGTGTGCTCTGGGCCATCAGGTCGACGATCAAACTGCGTGCCTCGGCTTCGGTGCGTGCATAGGCGACCTTGTATTCCGTTGTCCACAGGCTTTCCCGCTCCACCAGTAATTGCCGCATTTTCTGCGCAAAATCCGCGCTCTGCCGCTGGGCAACGGCGGCGCTGAACTGCGCCTGCCACCTTGCCCGGTTACCGATCCATTCCTGATTCTGCTCGCCCAGCGCGGTGGACCAGGCCGTCACCCGCGCTTGCTGACTGGCGCCGAGCGGGCCGATCCAGGCGTCCAGGCGCTTGCTCATGCGTTCGGCGCGCTCTTTGATCTGCTGGGCAAGCGGCGGTTTGAGGTATTCATCCTGGCGCTTGCGCAGGTCCTTGGCCAGCGCCTCGTTCATCTCCTTGACCTGACGCTCGTCCAACCCTTGCAGCAACTGAATGGCCGAGGGCGTGATTTCCCGTGCGATTTCGGCAATCGCCTGTTTGGCTTCTGCCGTACGGGCTTGCAGGGCCGCGTCGGTAATCTGGCCGCTGTCGACCATCTGTTGCAGGCGGTCGAGCCAATCCAGATAACCGGGTAACTGGGTGGTGCAGTGCCAGGCCAGGTGTTCCTTGAGGGTATCGTTGAACCAGCTCTTCTGCCCGGCGTTCATGTCCAGGTAATCGTTGAGGGTCCAGGGAATGATCACGTCCAGGTTGCGGTACGCCAGGCCCACTCGACTGCAGCCGGCGAATACCAGGCTCAGGCTCAACACGACCACCAGGAGTTTCAGCCGACGCAACATGGGCGATTCCTTGCGCAGAGGGATTAATGCATGGGAACCCGCGCGGGGCGCGACAGTTCAGCCCATCAATAAAACGACCGTGCGGCCTTCAAGGTCAACAGCCCGTCACATTGCGAATTGTGTCCGGAGTAGGCGGAGCAGTCGCTGCCGCTGAGGCTGGAGTCGCTATAGATCAGGTTCAGGTCAATCCCCATCCAGGCGCGGGAGAACTGCAGCGACCAGTCGCTGAAGCTGCGAATCGAGCCGCCGTCTACCGACACCGGTGTGCCCAACTGATGGGTGGTGTACTTCACGCTCACACCAATGCCGAATGGTTGTGTGCCGCCGAGGTCGGCGAAGAGCGTGCTGTCCTGGCGGTCCGGATCATTGCTGAAGGACACGCCGAACCGGTTGCCCAGCAGGTTCAGGCCGCCGTAGAACTCCTGGCTGTCGAGCGGGCTGAGCTTGGGGTAGCTGTAGTGGATCAGGCCCACTTCGTAGCCCAGTGTCTGGTCGAACGGGCGCTTGAACCCCATGTAAGAGTCGACTTCGAGGTTGCTGGTCGAAGACAGGCCCATGTTCGGCGAGAACTGGCCGAAATACAGGCCACTGTCATGGCTCAGGTCGAGCCCGCCGTGAAACGAATCGCTACCGGGCGCGGTGGGTTTGACCAGGCCCTGGGCCATGCTGCGACTGGGTGTGGTGCCCAGCTTGAGATCGAAGTCGCCCAATTCACGCTGGAAAATCTGCGCTTCGGCCAGGGGGCTCGCCATCAGGGCGCCGATCAGGAAAATGCTGGCTTTGAGCATGCTTCACTCCATGAAAAAGCGAGGAGCAGTAACGAGGAAATCGGGCAGAAGCCCGTGCTAGACGCGTGCAAGCATACCGGCGAATGTCAGGCGTTGAGCCCCGTTCGTCGATTGACGCGATGATTCGTGTGGGAAGGGGGGCGGGATCCAGTCCTAGCGCCCTGGAAGGCAAGACGCTTGGGGACATGGTGTATTGCGGGGGATTACTTCTTGCCCAAGCTGATCTGCTTGGACGGGCCGAAAGTCTGGCCGCTTACGCCCTTGGCGATCTGCTGGATTTCGCCACCGGACTTGAGGAATGCGGCAATCTGGCTGTTGATCGATTCGCTGGTTTCAACGGCGGGAGCTGGCTTTGCTTTGCTGTTGGATGCTTTTACGCGCATGGCGGCCACTAACCTGTAAAAATTAACTTGGCCAGGCATCGTACAGGAAATACTTGACAATTGCTTGGCAAATATCCCGCGGGAATAAGTGGCGGGCCTTGAAATAACACAAGTTCATCTTTGAAATAATCCCCTAACTTACTGTTTTAACTCGAAACCCTAGGGGCATCGGGCGGTTTGTACCCGGTCTGGATTCAGCCGAGCGATCAGACGAGCGGGGCGGTGCCAGTGAAAAGCCACGCAACCCCGTGATTTTTCAGGTACGCGCGCGTGGCGAGCGCAACTCGGGTAGAATGCCGCCCACGTTACGAGGGTATTGGAAATGGCTTTAGTCGGGCGCTACAACAGTTTGCAAGTGGTTAAACATACTAACTTTGGTTTGTACCTGGACGGTGCGCAAGACGGTGAAATCCTCTTGCCCAATCGGTATATCCCCAAAGATATTCCCAGTGAGGATGAAGACTGGCTTAACGTTTTCATTTATCTGGACAGCGATGACAAACTTATCGCCACGACTGAAAAGCCCAAAGTTCAAGTGGGCGAATTTGCCAGTTTGAAAGTCGTGGAAGTCAATAGTATTGGCGTGTTTCTCGATTGGGGGCTGCCCAAGGATCTGTTGCTGCCGTATTCGGAAGAAAAACGCCAGTTGAGCGCGGGTGAATACTGCGTGGTGCATGTCTACCTCGACAAGCACACCAAGCGCATCACCGCCACTGCGCGGCTGGACCGCTACCTGGACAAGACCCCCGCCAACTACAAGGTGGGCCAGGAAGTCGACCTGCTGGTAGCCGAAGCCACCGACATGGGCTTCAAGGCGATCATCAACAACAAGCATTGGGGCCTGATCCACAAGAATGAAGTGTTCAAGTTCCTGCGCCCGGGCAAGGAGGAGAAAGGCTTTATCAAAGAGATCCGCGCTGACGGCAACATCAGCCTGAGCCTGCAACCGGTCGGTCAGGAAGCGGCGTCCAGTCTGAACTCGAAGATCCTGGCCAAGTTGCGCGAGAACAACGGTACCTTGCCGGTCAGCGATAAAAGCGATCCGGCGGTGATCAGCAACTTGTTCGGTGTGAGCAAGGGCAACTTCAAGAAGGCCATTGGCGCGCTCTACAAGCAAGGTCAGATCGTGATTCACGCGGACCGTATTGAACTAAGCTGATCGTGCATCGCTCTCCTGTAGGAGCGGGGCTCCTACAGAGGTTGCGGTCATGTCTAAAAGCGTTATCTACGCCTATCTTGGTACCTTGGTCACCTTTCTGATCCTGGACGGCCTCTGGCTCGGGGTCTTCATGGGCCCCACCTACAAATCCCTGCTGGGCCCATTGCTGCTCGATCAGCCGCGCCTTTGGCCCGCCGCGTTGTTCTACCTTCTATATGTCCTCGGCTGTGTGGTCTTCGTGGTTCTGCCCAGCAACAGCTGGCAGCACGCTGCGGGCATGGGCGCCTTGCTGGGGCTGGTGGCCTACGGCACCTATGACCTGAGCAATTGGGCCACGCTGAAAGGTTGGACTCCCGGCCTGGCCGCGATGGACATGGCTTGGGGCGCCTGCCTCACGGCCATTTGCTGCACGGTGGGCTATCTGTGTGCACATCGGGTGCAACCGTGATTGTGTACAGGATTATTGTGCACCGTTGCTGAGCGCAGGCCTTGCTTCGAGTCTTCCTGAAATGCCTTTGGAACCCCTGTTGTAGAGGGATTGTGTGCCATTGGCATGCATTCTGCTGACTATCTCGTATACAAACTTCGCCGCCTCCCGTATGCACCCTGTATCGGAAGCGCAGGCGGGTATTTCGAGGAGCCCAGCGATGACCGAGCAATTGCCCAAAGGCTACAGCCCACGCCTGTATAACCAGGACCTGGGGCCGCTGCCGCAGAAATGGAACTGGTACAACATCTTTGCCTTCTGGATGAGCGACGTGCACAGCGTTGGCGGCTATGTGTTCGCTGCCAGCCTGTTCGCCCTTGGGCTGGCCAGTTGGCAGGTGCTGATTGCCCTGCTCGCGGGCATTTGCATTGTGCAACTGATCGCCAACCTGGTGGCCAAACCCAGCCAACAGGCCGCTGTGCCTTACCCGGTGATCTGTCGACTGGCGTTCGGTGTGTTCGGCGCGAACATACCGGCAGTGATTCGCGGGCTGATCGCGGTGGCGTGGTACGGGATTCAGACCTACCTGGCATCGAGCGCCTTGATCATTGTGGTATTGCGCTTTTTCCCACAGATGGCGGCGTATGCAGAGCCGCATTTCGCCGGTCTGTCCTACTTGGGGTGGATGGGCTTCCTCGGCTTGTGGGTAGTGCAGGCAGCGGTGTTCTGGGCTGGCATGGAGTCCATTCGCCGTTTCATCGATTGGGCGGGGCCGGTGGTCTATGCCGTGATGTTTGCCCTGGCCGGCTGGATTGTGTGGAAGGCCGGTTGGTCGAATATCAGCTTCACCCTTGCGGAAAAGTCCCTGTCGGGTTGGCAGGCGTTTGGCCAGGTCATCGTGGCGACGGCGCTGGTGGTGTCGTATTTTTCCGGTCCGACCCTGAATTTCGGCGACTTCAGCCGTTACTGCCGCAGCATGCAGGATGTCCGGCGGGGCAACTTCTGGGGGCTGCCGGTGAATTTTCTGGCGTTTTCCCTGGTGACCGTGGTGATTGTGTCGGGCACCTTGCCGGTGTTCGGCGAAATGCTGCATGACCCTATCGCCACCGTCTCGCGCATCGACAACAGCATGGCCGTGCTGCTGGGCGCCTTTGCCTTTGTGACGGCCACCATCGGCATCAACATCGTCGCCAATTTCGTCTCGCCGGCGTTTGACTTCGCCAACGTGGCGCCCAGCAAAATCAGCTGGCGCGCCGGTGGGATGATTGCCGCTGTGGCGTCGATTTTCATCACGCCGTGGAATCTGTTCAACAACCCGCTGATGATTCACTACACCCTGGATATCCTTGCCGCGTTCATCGGCCCACTGTTCGGCATCCTGCTGGTGGATTTCTACCTGATCAAAAAACAGCGGATCGACGTGGATGCGCTGTTCGATGACAGCCCGAGCGGGCGTTACTATTTCGACGGCGGTGTGAACTGGACGGCGGTCAAGGCCCTGGTGCCCGCGACGCTGGTGGGCATCGCGATCACTTTCACCCCGGCGTTGCAAGGCATGGCCAACTTTGCCTGGTTTACCGGTTGCTTCCTGGGTGGCGTGTTTTTCCTGGTGTTGGCGCTCCGTGAACAAGTGCGTGTTTCAACCCCTCTGGTTGCCGGCTGACAACCCCGGCAGTGTGGCGGGACGCAGCAACAGCGTGCCCGCCAGCAACAGCCCGCAGCCTGCAATCACCAATGCTGGTTGCAGGCCACCGCTGAGGTGGCTGCTGATCGACGCCAGCAACGGGCCGCTCAATTGACCGATGGCAAAACTGGCGGTCAGCAGTCCGGTGCTGCGCTGGTAGCCGTGGGGTGCGACGTCCCGCAGGCGCGCCATCACCAATTGCATGCACGCCAGGAATGGCGCACCGCACAGCAACACACCCAGCGCCAGCCCCCAGCCGTTGCCCAGCAGGCAAGCGAACACGCCGGCGGCTTGCAGCCACAGGGTGGTCATCAACCAGCGACGGGTGGTGTCCGGGTCCTTGCGGCGCAGGCTGGCGACCACCACCCCGATCGCGGCGGCCAGGCCAAAGCACGGCCAGAACAAATCGGCCTGCCAGGCGCCCTTGAACTGTGCGCTGGCCATCTGCGATAGAAAGGTCGCGGGAATGATGTAACCGAGGCCGTAAAGCACATAAATCCAGCACAAATGCGCGATGCTGCCGTTATTGCCGGCCTCGGGCGAGTTTGCCACCGGTGCGCCGGCGGTGGAGGGCCGTGGCAGAAACGGCAGGATCGCCAGCAGCATCACCAGGGCCACCACGCCATACACCAGCCATAACGTGGCGGAGCTTTGCCCCAGCAGGTTGGAGCCCAGCGCGAGCAAACCGGTCAACAGGATGCCCAGCCCTGGACCCGCGAAAACCAAGGCCCCCAACCGCGGGCGCCCGGCGGCGATCGCCAGCGGCTGGCTCAGGCTGGTGATCATTACCAGGGCCCAGGCGCTGGCTACCCCTGTGCCGAAGCGCAGTAGCAGGTGCGGCCAGAACCCATGGGCCCAGTACGACGCCAGGGTCAGCAGCACGCATAACCACAAGCCGCCATACAGGCGCCCGCGCACATGGTGATGGCTGCGGGCGAAGATCGAGTCCACGGCACCCACGAAGTAACCCAGGTAGTTGGCGGCGGCGATCAGGCCGGCGCCGGTCAGGTCAATCTGGCCCTCATTGAGCAGGTGCGGCATTTGCGGGGTGAGGGCGAAACGGCCAATGCCCATGGCCATCATCAGGGCGATAAAGCTGGCGAGTAAGCGGGTCAGGGGTGACATGGTCAAGGTTCCTGCAAGTCAGCGAATGACCCTCAGGCTAAAGCGGATTGACTTTCTGTAAAAATGAATAATAGTGAGTAACTTGTTCAGTTTTGGAGAAAGGTATGGAGTTCAGTCAATTGCGCATCTTCCAGGCCGTGGCGGAAGAGGGCTCCATCACCCGAGCGGCGGACCGCCTGCACCGTGTGCCATCGAACCTGTCGACCCGACTCAAGCAGATGGAAGAGCAACTGGGCGTGGAGCTGTTCGTGCGGGAACGCCAGCGTTTGCAGCTTTCTCCGGCAGGCAAGGTGCTGCTGGATTACAGCACCCGCCTGCTGGCGTTGCATGACGAAGCCCATGGTGCGGTGCAAGGCGGGCAACCGGCGGGCGATTTTGTGCTGGGCAGCATGTACAGCACGGCGGCGGTGCATTTGCCCAAGCTGCTGGCGCGTTATCACAAGGCTTATCCGATGGTGAACCTTCAGGTGCAATCGGCGCCCAGCGGCGAACTGCTCGAAGGCTTGATTACCGGCCGCCTGGACGCCGCTTTCGTCGACGGCCCCGTCACCATTGCCACGCTGGATGGTGTTGCCCTGTGCGAAGAACGCCTGGTGCTGATCTGCGAAGCCGATCACCCGCCGGTGCTTGGCCCGCAGGATGTCGCGGGGCGTTCAGTGTTCACCTTTCGTCGCAGTTGCGCCTATCGCACGCGGCTGGAAACCTGGTTTTCCCATGAACGAGTGGCCATGGGGCGGGCCATCGAGATCGAGTCCTATCAAGGCATGCTCGCCTGTGTCATCGCCGGTTCCGGAGTGGCGTTGATGTCCGAGTCCATGCTGGCCAGCCTGCCGGGCAAGGACAGCGTGTCCGTTCATCCATTGACCGGGCCTTTTGCCACTGCGACCACCTGGCTGATGTGGCGAAAGGGTATGCTCGGCGCTAACCTCAACGCATGGATCGACCTGCAACGAGAGGGCATGGTGGAGTGGGTGCAAGACACCCGGGCCATTGCTTGAACGATCCGTCAGGATTTTGATGAATTCAGTAATAGTTCGTTGTGGTTTCGTTCAAGCATTTTGTAGGACTTGGGGCTACTATCACTGTAGGAAAAGGCGACAGAACTGACGCCTACCGGCATTACCCTCAAAGGGGGCAACCATGAAAGAGAAAATTCAAAACTGGCTCCATGACCTCGGTGTTGCACTGGGCTTGATCGAGCCTCCGCTGCAACCGGTGCCGATCCGTACGGATGACGAGCAGCGTCGGCCACGTCGCCGGTAAGCGTGAGGCGCTCAAGTGATCGGATGTTGATCGTGCGGGCGCTTACGTGGCAGGTCACTTTTCAGGGCATTCCCAACTCCCTGTGCTTGAGCGATGCCTGTCCATCTCCCTCTTATCGTCTGACGAGGCAGCCGCCGTCGTCAGACTCTTCTGCTTATTTCGTCATCCACGCCTAATCCCGCTTTCAGCCTCTATATTTTTGCCTTCACAAGGATGAGAAGGCATTGGGATGACGAGCATTGATAATGAAGGCATGTTGATTTCCAGCAGGGTCGAACTCCGCCGGTTTCCCTCGATAGAGCATGGGGATTTGCTCAGCGTGCGTGCTCTGGTGATCCACCAGACTGACGCCCCGACGGCGCAGCACACCTTCAATGGTTACCGGAATAAAGGCAACGGCGCGCACTTTCTCATCGAAAAGGACGGTGTGATCTACCAGACGGCCAGCCTGAAAAAGCGCTGTTATCACGTCGGGAGATTGCTGCGTTCCAAGTGCCAGGCGGTGGACAAGTCAACATGTGACGCCGCTCAGATCAAGGCCATTGAATCACTCACCTGGACGTTGCAGCTCCGCGCGTTGGATCGGTATGAACGCACCAAGAACTACCCTGAGCGCTACCCCTTGAATGCCGATTCATTAGGTATCGAGCTTGTCGGAAAACACTTGGATAAAAAGCAATATGAGACGGTGACGGCGTTGCAAAATCAATCGCTGCAATGGTTGGTCGCTGAGTTATACGGTCATTTCAGTCTGACTTCCAAGGATGTCTACACCCACCCGCAAATTTCGTATAAACATCTGGGTGAAGCCGGCAGTGCGGTGTGGCAATGAGGTTTTGGCCAGGGACGTTTGCGGTGTTACTCGTGGGCTGTTCGCCTGTCAGCGACGTGTCGATTACAGGTTTTGAATCCCAGGAGCCTGAGTCGTGCCGAGCATCGGACGTTGCACTCGATGAGCGGCAAATCACCTCTTTCTTCAAGCGTGCCGAGCGCATTGATGGGCGCACACTGCATGACGACTACGAATGGGCACCGTGTCACCTTGAGGGCACCCTGACGTATCAGGGAAAGGCCTGTACCTGGCACGTGCGCGCGGGACATACAGGCGAAATCGAATGCCCGGGGGTACAGCAGTACTTTGGCTGCAAGACCTGCTACGACCTGTTTGGAGGGCCCATGCCTTAGCGCGGGCCCGCTCGGACTTGACGTTTTAGCGTCAGAAACGGACTACCTCATTGTCAGAAGCAGGGCGCTTATTTAATCCCACCGATGCGCATAGGTTGAACTCTGCCAGGAAAGGTCCGCCCTGACTCCATTTAAAGGCCTGGAAACGCTTAAGTGCATTTCTGTAGTGGCCCAAGGTATCCAACTGGTGCTGGACTATGGGCCTGCAACATTGGAGGCATTTCGGATTCGCACACAAGCACTGGGCTGCAGTCTCTGCACATGGTGCACGCCTGCGACACTTACGATTCAGGCGGCAACCACCGAAGGCTGTCATTGCGACCTCGACTATGCTGTCTCCGTTCAACTGAGTTTGATGGCCCTGCGCGGCTTGGTCAGGCGCAAGCTCGCACAATCACTGACGATCCCCTCACAGCCCGCCGATACCGATGCGCCGCACGTGGCCATCATCGGTAGAGGCATCAACGGGTTGCTCCAAGCGGTCATGCTGCGCATCGCGAATTATCAGGTCACGGTGTATGGCGGGCATCAGCAGGGCGATGGAGCCAGTCACAAGCGTATAAACATGCGCCATATGTCAGCCACGGAGACCACCGCAAAACCCCTGGAAAACGACTATTTATTGCCTGGTAATCAGTGTTTGGCCATTGAGTGCAATCGTGCGGGCATCGAGTTGTTTGAAAAGCTTCTGGCGGACACTGATGCAGAGCCTATCCATCTAAAGAGTGAGATAGAGGTGCTTTTGCAGGATTCTGGCGTTCAGTTCAAGCCTGCACATCTGAGTTCGGCTCAAATTGATGAACTGAGCAGGCAGCACTTCGTAATGGTGCTTGGGGATGTAGGGGCTGGGTTATCGATAGTCTATTGCTCTGCCTACCATCGCATCGCAGCTGGCGGAACCTACGCCGCAGGCACAACCCTGGGATTGGTTTGGGCCTTGTTGGTCCAGGAAATCATCCAGGCGAATTGAAACGTGTCGACGGGGCAAAAAAACGGGCACGACATCCGACGTCGTGCCCGCTGAAGAAACCATTTTAAATCCTGTTACGCATCAAACCGCCCGAGCCGTCATCGCTTCCGGTTTGCGTGACAGCAGGCTTACCAGCACGAAACTCACCAGCCCGACCCCCAGGCTGTAGTAGATCGGCGTGTTTGCATCCAAACCATCCTTGAACATGAACACCAGCGCGGTCACGAAGCCCAGGGTCATGGAGCTGATGGCCCCCGAGGTGGTGGCGCGTTTCCAGAAGATCGCGCCGATCAGCGGGATAAGCATGCCGCCCACCAACAGGTTGTACGCCAGCGTCAGGGCGCTGATCACGTCGTTCACCACAAGGGCGATACCCAGCACGGCGATACCGGTGAGCAGCGTGAACAGGCGGTTGACCGCCAGGCTCGACTGTTTGCCGCCACGCAGGCGCGGCAGCAGGTCTTCGGTCAGTACGGTGGAGGCGGCCAGCAGGCCGGCACTGGCGGTGGACATCATCGCCGCGAGCGCGGCGGCGATCACCAGGCCACGAATGCCGTCCGGCAGCGACAGTTTGACGATGGCGGCAAAGGCGTTGTTGACGTTGTCCAGGTTCGGGATGAGCACGTGGGCGGCCATGCCGATCAAGGCACAGGCCAGGCCGTAGAGGATGCAGTAGAAACCGGCGAACGTGCCTGCGTACTTGGCGACTTTTTCGTCACGGGCGGTGAATACCCGCTGCCAGATGTCCTGGCCGATCAGGATGCCGAAGAAGTAGATCATGAAGTAGGTGACGATCGTGTCCCAGCCGATGGCGGTGAAGCTGAAGCTCGACGTCGGCAGCTTGGCCACCAGTTCGTCCCAGCCGCCGACGCGGTACAGGCAGATCGGCAGCAGGATAAACATCAGGCCCACGGTCTTGATGATGAACTGCACGATGTCGGTCAGGGTCAGCGACCACATGCCGCCGACCGTGGAATACACCACCACTACGCCACCGCCCAGCAGTACCGAGAGCCAGAACGGCAGGCCGAACAGCACTTGCAGCACGGTGCCGATGGCCAGGATCGAGGTCACGCCGATCATCAGCGCATAGGCCAGCATGATCACCGCACTGGCCTGGCGGGCCATGGGGTTATAGCGTTTTTCCAGGACCTGGGTCACGGTGAAAATCTTCAGTTTCAGCAGCGGCTTGGCCAGGAACAGGTTCAGCGCAATGATCCCCATGCCCAGCGCGGCACATAGCCAGAAACCGGAGATACCGTGCACATAACCCAGGCGCACGGTGCCGACGGTGGACGCACCGCCCAATACCGTGGCGGCCATGGTGCCCATGTACAGCGATGGGCCCAGGTTGCGCCCGGCCACCAGGTAGTCTTCGTGGGTCTTGGCGCGGCGCATGCCGTAATAGCCGAGCACGAGCATGCCGGCGGCGTAGATGAGTACGACGAATAAATCCAAAGCCATGACGGCGGGTCTCCGATTATCGTTTTTATGGGCGATCAGGCGGCGTGTTGCATCGCCGGTTTAGCGAGCGAATCCTTGCTCTTGCTGCGCGGATCCGTCGGGCCATAAACGGCCGCCGGCTCCGGAAACAGACGAAGCAGCGTGAGGTACACCAGCGACGCCAACCCCAGCGTCACGGGCAGGCTGATATCGATGCCGTCGGCCAGGTTGCCCAGCGGTCCGACGAACTGCCCCGGCAGGTTGACAAAGCACAGGCCCACCAGCGCGCTTGGAATCCAGGCCCCCAGCCCGCGCCAGTTCCAGCCGTGGCTGAACCAATAGCGGCCGCCGGTTTCACCGCGGGTGAACACCTGCAGGTCATCCGGGCAGTAGAAGCCTCGGCGCACGATCAGGCCGATGATCATCATCACCATCCACGGCGTGGTGCAGGTGATGATCAGCACGGCGAAAGTCGACACGCTCTGCACCAGGTTGGCGGCGAAACGTCCGATGAAGATGAAGGCAATCGACATCACCCCGATCAGCAGCGTGGCCTTGACCCGCGACAGCACGCGCGGGAATACGCTGGACATGTCCAACCCGGTGCCATACAGCGAAGTAGTACCGGTAGACATACCGCCAATCACCGCAATCAGGCACACCGGCAGGAAGAACCAGCTCGGCGCCACCGCCAGCAAACCGCCGACATAGTTGTTGGCCGCAATATAGTCCGGCGCCTTGATCGCTACGATGGTTGCGGTGGCCAGGCCGAACAGGAACGGGATGAGGGTGGCGACCTGCGCCAGCACCACCGCCAGCATAATGCGCACTTTCGGCGTTTCACGCGGGATGTAGCGCGACCAGTCGCCGAGGAACGCCCCGAAGGAGATTGGGTTGCTCATGGCCACCAGTGCGGCACCGATGAACGCGGCCCAGAAGCCGGCCTGGCCGAGGGCGACGGTACCGGCGAAGTGGCTGTCGAACGCCGGTGCAAAGGCGAAGATGCCCAGCAGGAACAGCAGGCTCGCCGCCCACACCGCAATGCGGTTGACCCACAGCATGAAGCGGAAGCCGTAGATGCATACGGTCAGCACGAGAATGGCGAATACACCGTAGGCCAGGCCCAGGGTCAGGTCGGTTTCCGGCAAGCCAATCAGACGTTTCGCACCTCCAACCAGCGCATCGCCCGAACTCCACACCGAGAGTGAGAAGAAGGCAATCGCCGTCAGCAATGACAGAAACGAGCCAACGATCCGCCCGTGCACGCCAAAATGCGCACCGGAAGACACGGCGTTGTTGGTCCCGTTGATCGGCCCGAACAGGCCCATGGGCGCCAGGATCAGCGCGCCCACCAGCACGCCCAGCACAATCGCCCAGACCCCGGCCTGGAACGACAAGCCGAACAGCACCGGGAACGAGCCCAGCACGGCGGTGGCAAAGGTATTGGCACCGCCGAAGATCAGTCGAAACAGATCCTTGGGGCCGGCGGTACGTTCGTGGTCCGGGATCTGTTCGACCCCGTTGGTTTCTATTTTGCGAATACTGTTTTCGTTGTTTTTATTATTCATGATCAGCTCCGATCACATTGGCTAAGGGGGCGGCAGCCCTTCCGGCATTGCGGACAAATGTTCGTGACAGGCCAGCCACAGGCCTTCTTGTTGTTGTGTGCCAGACCCTTGTCGTTTGAAGACGATGGTCTCGCGCTCCTGGCTAATGAATTGCTCCCCGTTCATGCGCAACTCGGTGGCCACGTCATGAATAAAAATCGCCACGTCGCCCTGCAGGCTGACGAAGGCATTGCTCGAGGTGCACGACAGCACCTCGAACCCCTCGTCCGCGCGCCAGCTGTCCCACAAGGCCTGGTAGGCATCGCGACTGAGCAGTGGCTGGGGGAGGGTGTAGAACACGAAACTGGCATCGGCCGTGAACGCGCCAAAATACGCAGCACGGTCATTGCGGGCGAAGGCCGACACCAGGTCGGCCGCGGCTTTCAGCACGGCTTGGGCGCTCATCAGCGGTGTGCCACGCCGGGCAGTACGCAGAGCATCTCGTACAGCAGGTTGGCGCCTAGCAGCGAGGTGTTGCCGGTGGTGTCGTAAGGCGGCGAAACTTCTACCAGATCACAACCAATCAGGTCGAGGCCCTGGCAGCCACGGATGATCTCGATAGCCTGGATGGTGGTCAGTCCGCCGATTTCCGGGGTGCCGGTGCCGGGTGCCCAGGCCGGGTCGATGCCGTCGATATCGAAACTCAGGTACACCGGGCCGCCGCCGACTTTCTCACGCACTTCGGCCATCAGCGGCGCCAGCGACTGGTGCCAGCATTCTTCAGCCTGGACCACGCGGAAGCCCTGCTTGCGACTCCAGTTGAAGTCTTCGGCGGTATAGCCCTGGGCGCGCAGGCCGATCTGTACCACGCGGTCGCAATCCAGCAAGCCTTCTTCTACCGCGCGGCGGAAGGTGGTGCCGTGGGCGATCTTCTCGCCGAACATATGGTCGTTCACGTCGGCATGGGCATCGATGTGCACCAGCCCGACCTTGCCGTGTTTCTTGTGGATCGCCCGCAGGATCGGCAGGGTGATGGTGTGGTCGCCGCCCAGGGTCAGGGGGATCACGTTGTGTTCGAGGATCCCGTCGTAGGCTTCTTCGATGATGCGTACGGCGTCGAGCAGGTTGAAGGTATTGATCGCCACGTCGCCGATATCGGCAACCGACAGCGAATCGAACGGCGCCGCGCCGGTGGCCATGTTGTACGGACGGATCATCACCGATTCGGCGCGGATTTCACGCGGCCCGAAGCGGGTGCCGGCGCGCAAGGAAGTGCCGATGTCCAGGGGCACGCCGATAAAGGCGGCATCCAGACCGGCTGCGGTCTGAAGGTGGGGAAGACGCATCATGGTGGCGATGCCGGCGAAGCGCGGCATTTCGTTGCCGCCCAGTGGTTGGTGGAAAATCTTGTCCACGGGAGTGCCTCATCGTTGTTTTGTTTATTAGGGGTCGATTCTGCGAAATACGTCGAAACGAAAGAATCGGCAGGGGCAAATACTTAGTTCAGATTTTTCTAAACTAATGCCTGAGGTAAACTCCGTTCAAATGTGGGAGCTGGCTTGCCTGCGATGGCGGTGGGTCATCTTGCACCTGTATTGCTGATACACCGCCATCGCGGGCAAGCCCGCTCCCACAGGATTATGTGTGTGCCTTCGGAGACCCCATGGCCAACGCCTTGCCCGACCTGAAACTCCTGCGCATCTTCGTCAGCGTCGTGCGTCACCAGGGGTTCGCCAATGCTCAGCACGAACTCAACCTGTCCACATCGGCGATCAGTACCTATATGAGCCAGCTGGAGTCGGCGTTGGGCCTGGTGCTGTGCCATCGTGGGCGCGGCGGTTTCAGCCTGACCAGCAAAGGTGAGTTGTTCCACCAGGAAACCCTGCGCCTGCTGGGCGAACTGGAAGGCTTCGAGCAATACGCCGCCGCGTTGAAAGGCGAATTGCGCGGCACCCTCAAGCTGGGCGTGCTGGACTCCACCGTGAGTGACAAGGCGCTGCCGTTTGCCGAAGTGATCGGCGCCTACAGCCTGGAGCACCCGGCGGTGCACCTGCATTTGTCGGTGATGAGCCCCTACGAATTGCAGTTGGGGGTGCAGGACAACCGCCTGGACCTGGCCATCGGCGCGTTTTCCAATCGCATGAGCGGCTTGATCTATATGCCGCTCTACCGTGAACAACACTGGCTGTATTGCAGCACGCGGCACCCGCTGTTCAACGAGCGGCGCATTCCAGAGCCCGTGATCACCCAGCAACGCATGGTCGGTCGCGGTTACTGGAGCCAGGCCGAACTGGCGCGTCACGGCTTCAAGCACAGCGCGGCCACGGTGGAAAGTATGGAGGCCCAATTGATCCTGGTGCTGTCCGGCGCTTACATCGGTTATTTGCCCGAACACTATGCCCAGGCCTGGGCCGACAGGGGCGACTTGCGCGTACTGCTGCCGGCGACCTTCGGCTACCAGGCGCCGTTTTCCATGATCATGCGCCGGGGCCGCAGCCGCGAGCCGTTGATCCAGACCTTCCGCGATTTGCTCAAAGCCCAGCTCAATCAGGCCTGAAACCATGTCCAGACCCCAATGTCCCCGCTGCTTCAGGCCTGTCACCCATTGTCTGTGCCCGCTGATCCCCAGCCTCGACAGCCGCACCCGGGTGTTGCTGTTGCAGCATCCGAGCGAGGTCAACCATGCGCTCAACACCGCACGGCTGGCGGCGCTGGGCCTGAACAATGCGCAGTTGGTGGTGGGGGAGGTGTTCGATGATCTGCCGGCGTTGTTGAACGTGCCGGGCTATCGGGCGCGGCTGTTGTTTCCAGCGGACGACGCTCAACCCTTGCAGGCCTATGGACCGTCCGATGACGCGCTGCTGCTGGTGGTGCCCGATGGCACCTGGCGCAAGGCGCGCAAATTGCTGCACCTCAATCCATTACTGGCAACCTTGCCCCGCGTGACGCTGGCCGACGGTGGCGTTTCGCGCTACCGGTTGCGCAAGGCACCGGGCCCGGGAGCGTTGTCGACGGTAGAAGCGATCACGCAGGCCTTGCAGGTGCTGGAAGCGCCAGCCTCGTTCGAGGCGCTGCTCAAACCTTTCGAAGCCTTGATCGAGGGGCAGATTGCGGCGATGGGTGAAACAGTGTTCCAGCGTAACCATGGTGATCGATGAGTCTTGGGTGTCTTATTCCTTTAAGCCATAAGCACCGCACTTTGCGTGATATGGCCCGCCGACCTTTCCCGGTATGATGTTCGCCCCCGCAGTCTGGATTGCGAATACGCCATGACCTTGCAGTACCCCACAATCGCCGATTGCGTCGGCAACACGCCCCTGGTCCGCTTGCAACGCATGGCGGGCGAAACCAGCAACACCCTGTTGCTCAAGCTCGAGGGGAACAACCCCGCCGGTTCGGTCAAAGACCGCCCCGCGCTGTCGATGATCACCCGCGCCGAGCTGCGCGGCCAGATCAAACCCGGCGACACCCTGATCGAAGCCACTTCGGGTAATACCGGGATCGCGCTGGCCATGGCGGCGGCGATCAAGGGTTACAAGATGGTGCTGATCATGCCCGACAACGGCACCGCCGAGCGCAAGGCCGCAATGACGGCCTATGGCGCCCAGTTGATTCTGGTCACCCAGGAAGAAGGCATGGAAGGCGCCCGCGACCTGGCCGAACGCATGGCCGCCGAAGGCCGCGGTCTGGTGCTGGATCAGTTCGCCAACGGCGACAACCCCGAAGCGCATTACGCCAGCACCGGTCCGGAAATCTGGCGCCAGACCGGCGGAACCATCACGCACTTCGTCAGCTCGATGGGTACCACCGGCACCATCATGGGTAACTCGCGCTACCTCAAGGAGCAGAACCCGGACATCCAGATCGTCGGCCTGCAGCCGATGGAAGGGGCGGCCATCCCCGGTATCCGCCGCTGGCCCGAAGAGTACCTGCCGAAGATCTACAACGCGGCCCGCGTGGACCGCATCATCGACATGGCCCAGCGTGAGGCCGAAGACACCACCCGCCGTCTGGCGCGTGAAGAAGGCATCTTCTGCGGCGTGTCCTCGGGCGGTGCGGTGGCGGGCATGTTGCGTTTGTCCAGGGAAGTCGAGAACGCGGTGATCGTCGCGATCATCTGTGACCGCGGCGACCGCTACCTGTCGACCGGCATCTTCGACGAACCCAACTGATGGCAAAGCACGAGAGAGGCCTGCGCTTCCAACCGACGGGCGGCAGCCGGGCCCCGCAGATTCCTGTGGGCAAGAAACAGCGTCTGACCATCGAGCGCCTGGCCAATGATGGCCGGGGCATCGTGTTCTTTGAAGGGCGTACCTGGTTCGTCAATGGCGCATTGGCCGGCGAAGAGGTGGAGGCTCGTGTATTGGGCGCCCACGGCAAAGTGGTCGAGGCGCGCACCGAGCGTGTGTTCAAGGCCAGCGCGTTGCGTCGCCCGGCACCCTGCGCCCATGTGGGCCGTTGCGGCGGTTGCAGCGTGCAGCATTTGCCCCATGCCGAACAACTTGCCCTCAAACAGCGCATGCTTGCCGAGCAACTGTCCCGCGTGGCGGGTGTCGAACCGCAAACCTGGGCGGCCCCGCTGAGCGGGCCGGAATTTGGCTACCGACGCCGCGCCCGTGTGGCCGTGCGTTGGGATGCCAAGGCGAGACAGCTGGAAGTGGGCTTTCGCGCCGTGGCCAGCCAGGACATCGTCGCCATCGACGATTGCCCGGTGCTGGTACAGGCCTTGCAGCCGATCATGCAGCGCCTGCCTGACATGCTGCGCCGTTTGAGCAAACCCCAGGCCCTCGGGCATGTGGAGTTGTTCAGCGGCACGTCCATCGCCGTGTTGCTGCGGCATATGGCGCCGTTGTCCGGTGCCGACCTGCAGGTGTTGAACGAATTCTGTGCCTTCCACGACGCCCAATTGTGGCTGCATGGCGAGGGGCAGCCGGAGCCGGTGAATGCCGATGCTGTTCTGGGCTTCCGGCTGGAACCTTGGGATCTGGAGTTGGCCTACAAACCGGGAGACTTTGTGCAAGTCAACGCCGGGGTCAACGAAGCGATGGTTGCCCAGGCCCTGGAGTGGCTGGCACCGCAACCCGATGAACGGGTGCTGGACCTGTTTTGCGGCCTGGGTAATTTTGCCTTGCCGCTGGCCCGGCAAGTGAATGAAGTGGTGGCTGTGGAAGGCGTGCAAACCATGGTGGACCGGGCTGCGCTGAATGCCGCCAGCAACCATTTGCATAATGCGCAGTTTTTTCAGGCCGATTTGTCCCAGCCTTTGACTGACGCGGAATGGGCCAAACAGGGCTTTTCTGCGGTACTCTTGGACCCACCCCGCGATGGTGCCCTGGAAGTTGTGCGCAAGCTCGCCACCCTGGGGGCCAAGCGTCTGGTGTATGTGTCCTGCAACCCGGCAACGCTGGCGCGGGACACGGTTGAGTTGGTCAAGCAAGGCTACCGGCTAAAACGTGCCGGGATCCTCGACATGTTCCCGCAGACAGCGCATGTCGAGGCCATGGCGTTATTTGAAGCGGGCTAGGACGTCCGTTCAATCCGACTGGCCTGCATTCTCCAGGGCCGTGACCTGCCAGGGAGCGTGCGTAAGCTTTAATAGGTAAAGCAGGTCAGCGATGATTTCTGGCGCATCGAAGGTGCGTCGTAGGGAAGGTAAGCAAGATGGTACAGGTGAGAGCACACCAGCCGATCAACACCGACGGCAGTATCAATCTCGAGGCATGGCTGGATCATGCCGTCAGTGTCGACCCGGCACTGGACCGTGAAGCCTTGAAGGCAGCCTGCGAGTTCGCTCGTGAGTCTGAACAGCAAGACAATGCGGCCAAGAACCTCTGGGCCGAAGGCACCTCCAGCTTTCGCACCGGGCTGGAAATCGCCGAGATCCTCGCCGATCTCAAGCTGGACCAGGATTCGCTGATCGCCGCCGTGCTCTATCGCGGCGTGCGTGAGGGGCATATCGCGTTGCCGCTGGTGAGCCAGCGTTTCGGTGCGGTGGTGGCCAAGCTGATCGACGGCGTGCTGCGCATGGCGGCCATCAGCGCCAGCCTCAGCCCGCGCCAGTCCATGGTGCTGGGCACCCAGGGGCAGGTGGAAAACCTGCGCAAGATGCTCGTGGCCATGGTCGACGACGTGCGCGTCGCGCTGATCAAGCTGGCCGAACGTACCTGCGCGATCCGTGCGGTGAAGACTGCCGATGACGAGAAGCGCAACCGTGTTGCCCGCGAAGTCTTCGATATCTACGCGCCGCTGGCCCATCGCCTGGGTATCGGCCATATCAAGTGGGAGCTGGAGGACCTGTCCTTCCGTTACCTCGAACCCGACCAATACAAACAGATCGCCACGCTTTTGCATGAGCGTCGGCTCGACCGCGAGCGCTTCATCACCGACGTGATGAGCCAGCTGCGTTCCGAATTGCAGGCCACCGGTGTCGAGGCCGACATCAGTGGTCGGGCCAAACACATCTACTCCATCTGGCGCAAAATGCAGCGCAAGGGCCTGGCGTTCAGCCAGATCTACGACGTGCGCGCGGTGCGGGTGCTGGTACCGGAAATGCGCGACTGCTACACCGCGCTCGGTATCGTGCACACCCTGTGGCGGCACATTCCCAAGGAGTTCGACGACTACATCGCCAACCCCAAGGAAAACGGTTACCGCTCGTTGCACACCGCGGTGATCGGCCCCGAGGGCAAGGTGCTGGAGGTGCAGATCCGCACCCACGCCATGCACGAAGAGGCCGAGCTGGGCGTGTGTGCGCACTGGCGCTACAAGGGCACCGACGTCAAGGCCGGTTCCAATCAGTACGAAGAGAAAATCTCCTGGCTGCGCCAAGTGCTGGAATGGCACGAAGAACTGGGCGACATCGGCGGCCTGGCCGAACAGCTGCGGGTGGATATCGAGCCGGACCGGGTGTACATCTTCACCCCGGATGGGCATGCCATCGACTTGCCCAAGGGCGCCACGCCGCTGGACTTCGCCTACCGCGTGCACACCGAGATCGGCCATAACTGCCGGGGCGCCAAGATCAATGGGCGCATCGTGCCGCTCAACTACAGCCTGCAGACTGGTGAGCAGGTCGAGATCATCACCAGCAAGCACGGTACGCCAAGTCGCGACTGGCTGAACCCGAACCTGGGCTATGTCACCACGTCGCGGGCGCGGGCGAAGATCGTGCACTGGTTCAAATTGCAGGCGCGCGATCAGAACGTCGCCGCCGGCAAGACCTTGCTCGAACGCGAACTGGCGCGCCTGGGCCTGCCGCAGGTGGACTTCGACAAGTTGGCCGAAAAAGCCAACATGAAGATCGCCGAAGACATGTTCGCCGCCCTCGGTGCCGGCGACCTGCGCCTGGCGCAACTGGTCAACCTGGCCCAGCAACTGGTGGAGCCGGAGCGCGGCAACGAGCAATTGGAGCTGATCCCGCGCAAGGCCAGCGGCTACAAGCCGGGCAAGCGCGGCGATATCCAGATCCAGGGTGTGGGCAACCTGATGACGCAAATGGCCGGTTGCTGCCAGCCGCTGCCAGGCGACGCCATCGTCGGTTACATCACCCAGGGCCGTGGCGTGAGTATCCACCGTCAGGACTGCGCCTCGGTGCTGCAACTGGCCGGACGCGAGCCGGAGCGGATCATCCAGGTCAGCTGGGGGCCGGTGCCGGTGCTCACTTATCCGGTGGACATCGTCATTCGTGCGTACGACCGTTCCGGCCTGCTGCGGGACGTGTCGCAGGTGCTGCTCAACGAGCGGATCAACGTGCTGGCGGTCAACACCCGTTCGAACAAGGAGGACAACACCGCGCTGATGTCCCTGACCATCGAGATTCCGGGGCTGGACGCGCTGGGGCGGTTGCTGGGGCGGATTTCCCAGTTGCCGAACATCATTGAGACGCGGCGTAATCGCACACCATGATTAGCTGGCTAAACGCGGACTAAAGTGTGGGAGCGGGCTTGCTCGCGAAAGCAGTGGATCAGTCACCAGATGTATTGACTGGCCCACCGCATTCGCGAGCAAGCCCGCTCCCACATTGGATCTTCAGCGTTCCCACTTCATCGGAAAGAGATCGATGTACTCACTGGACGACCTGCTTCACCTGATGAACCGCCTGCGCGACCCGCAATACGGGTGCCCGTGGGACATCAAGCAAACCTACGCGACCATCGTGCCGCACACCCTGGAAGAAGCCTACGAAGTCGCTGACGCCATTGAACGTGGTGACTTCGATCACCTGCAAGGCGAGCTCGGCGACCTGCTGTTCCAGGTGGTGTATTACAGCCAACTGGCGCGGGAAGAAGGGCGTTTCGAGTTTGCCGGGGTGATCGACAGCATCACCCGCAAGCTGATCCGTCGTCATCCTCATGTGTTTCCGACGGGCGACCTGTACGCACCGTTGGATATTCCGCAGTTGAGCGAAGAGCAGGTCAAGCAGCGTTGGGAGCAGATCAAGGCCGAGGAGCGTGCGGAGAAATCCGGCGTGCCGGAGCAATTATCCTTGCTGGACGATGTGCCCACTGCCTTGCCGTCCTTGTCCCGTGCCGCCAAATTGCAAAAGCGCGCCAGCCAGGTCGGTTTCGACTGGCCGTCTGCGTTGCCGGTGGTGGATAACGTGCGTGAAGAGCTGGATGAAGTGCTCGAAGCCATGGCCGACAACGATTCGGTGGCCATTGCCGACGAGGTGGGCGACCTGCTGTTTGCAGCGGTCAATCTGGCCCGCCACCTCAAGGTCGACCCTGAAACTGCGCTGCGTGGGGCCAATGCCAAATTCGAACGACGTTTCCGATTTATCGAACAGGCATTGCGCGACACCCGGCGTCCCATGGAAGATTGCACCCTCGAAGAGTTGGACGCCCTGTGGGGCGAAGCCAAACGTCAGGAAAAGAATGTGTCCAGCTGCGGTTGAGCAGTTGCCTAAGTGAGTAAGCACCATGAGCCTTTCCCTTCGCGACCAGTTGCTCAAAGCAGGTCTGGTCAACCAAAAGCAGGCCAAGCAGGTCAGCAAGGATAAACAGAAGCAGCAGCGCCTCGTCCACAAGGGCCAGGCCGAGGCGGATGACACCCAGGCGCGCCTGGCTGCCGAAGCGCAGGCGGAGAAGGTCAAGCGCGACCAGGAACTGAACCGCCAGCAGCAGGAAAAAGCCGAGGCCAAGGCCCGTACGGCCCAGGTCAAGCAACTGATCGAGACGTCGCGCCTGCCCAAGCTGACGACCGAGGACTACTACAACTTCGTGGATGACAAGAAGGTCAAGCGCCTGTCGGTCAACACGCTGATGCGCAACAAGCTGAGCAATGGCTCCCTGGCCATCGTGCACCACGGCGGCGGCTATGAGGTGATCCCGCGCGAGGCTGCGCTGAAGATCCAGGAGCGCGCACCGGAGCGCATCGTGCAGCTCAACATCCTCAGCGAGACCCAGGTGCCGGATGAGGACGATCCGTATGCGGCCTACCAGATCCCGGATGACCTGATGTGGTAAGCCTTTAAAAAACACAAAACCCGCTCAAGAGGCGGGTTTTGTGTTTTCAGGTATCAGGGCTGCGTGGGCCCGGTACCGGAACCGTGCGAATATTCAGGAGCTTTGCGTCTGGCGTTTCAGTTCGAGAGTTTCGAGCTCGTTTTTATAATTGTGGGCTTCGCTCTCGTTGTGGAACATGCCAACCAATTGATCTTGCTGATGGACATCCCAGATGTGAATCCCATGGGCTACGGCTTCGTGGGACATATGTTCATCGTCGCGTTCAGTTACTTTTACAGTCATCTGCTTGCTCCAATCTCTGGTGAATCTGCGGCAAGTCGTCGCAGGCCTTTGTTATATGTTTTGTTAGCTTGCTAAGTAAACCGACTTTTCGCGCAACAATTCATTGCAGCAAATGCAACAGTGCTGCAGGCCGCGTAAACCGTGGCATTGCGTCGCAGGGTACTGAGTTTTATGACAGAAGTTTCATGTTCAGGTCAGGCTGTTTGGCCGGTATTGACCGTACCGCCGTCATCGCAGGCAAGCCAGCTCCCACATTTGAAATGCATTCCAACTGTG